>JAXIOF010000014.1 GCA_034190545.1 Candidatus Afararchaeum irisae
CAGGTCTTTTCCCGTCACTCCGACTCCGACTCCGACTCCGACTCCGACTCCGACTTCGACACAGAGACCGAGACCGAGACTACACCGATCTGACCCCGACATGTCAGCCGTTTAGAAATGCATCTATGAGCTTTCTCTCCGCAGTACGTAGATGCTGGTGGTAGGTCGACGGAACTATACCCATCGACTCGGCGAGCGTCTCCCCCTCGACACGTCTGGGCCAGTCGAAGAATCCGCCCGTGTATGCCTTCTGGAGAGCCGTGATCTGACGCTGTGTCAGACGGTCTCTGACCTCGCCCCTGAATCCCTGTGCGGTCTGTGAGGCTTCCTCGACGGTTCTGTAGGTCACGAGACTGACGTCTGTCTCCGACTCTGACTCCGACTCTGACTCCGACTCCGACCCTGAGTAGGTCTGTCTCAGGCTGTCGAGGAGACGGCGTGCTTCTCTCTCGTTTCCGACGTCCAACTCCACCTCGACTCCGTCGGGTGAAAGCTTCATCGACCTCAGACGTCCACCGTGTTCGGAGACCTCGCCCACGAGACCGAGTCTGTCGAAACGTATCTGTACGACACTACCTTCGTCGTCCGAGACGAGGACTTCGGCGTCTATGACTCTCTCAGACGACCTCGCGGCTTCGGCGGTCTCCTCCGGGTCGGCTGACGTGCTCACAAGTATAGCAAGGCTTCCACTCTGTGTCACGGCTGCCTCGTGTTTGAGACTCGTGTCTATCCTGTCGGCGACGTCTACGAGAGGAGAGCCGCTGCCCTCTATCCGGAGACCGACTCGCACGACCGAGTCAGTCGACATAGTTCTCTTAGTCAAGACGTCGTTTATCGAAGCGCCGACGCTCCTCCCAACCGACGAAAGAAGCATAGCCTCACGGCTGTCGAGGTCACCGTCCCCCCAGACCCCTACGACACCGTATGTCGTCGACTGGTAGGTCACCGGGACAGTGATACAGAAAGACGACTTCTCAGAGCTATCCTGTCCTTGTCTGTCACTTTCACTCTCAATCTCACCCTCACCCTCATTCGACCCCCCCCAGTATACGACGACGGAGACTGTCGGCTTTGTCGCCCTCGACCACACGTGTCTCGTGTTCTCCGACTACGTCAGCCATGAGGGCGGCTTCGGGGTCTCCCTCCTCGACACCGATGAGCCCCTGACAGTCCTTGTCGGCTTCGATCGCTCCGACCTCACCGACCGCGACCGAGGTCTCCTCGACTGTCACCCCGTCGTCCGCGGGGCTGTACCTTCCGATCCAAGCCTCGTCGTACTCCTCGCTGAGTCTCCCGACTACCGACTCCTCGACCTCCCCGCGGCTCTCGGCACGTACGAGACATCTCGTGATGTCGTTTATGAGGCTGTTCATCCGGTCTATGAGACGGTCGAAAGCCTCACGTTCCTCTTCGAGCTCTTGTCTGAACCTCTCACGCTCGGTGACGTCCATCTGGAAACCGACGTAGTAGGACAGCTCCCCATCCGAGTCGAATATCGGACTCACGTCGACCTGGTTCCAGAAGAGGTCACCGTCCCGGGTGTAGTTACGCAGTGTAACCCGTGTGTCGCGTCCCTCGGAGACACCCCTGCCGAGTTCCTCGACCTTCTCGGTGTCTGTCTCGCTTCCCTGTAGAAACCTGTGGTTGGCACCCACCGCCTCCTCAGCCGAGTACCCTGTTAGTCTCTCGAAGGACTCGTTGAGGTAGATTATGGGGTTGTCGGGGTCGTCGGCGTTCGAGACGGTGATTCCTATAGGAGCCTCGTCGAGGACACGTTCCTTGAGACGTCTCTCGTCCTCGAACGGCAGGTCGGATATTGGCATACGTCTGTCGCTTTCCCGTCCCCGTGTACTCACGTTCCTCTCGATCGCGTCAGCTAAGGCTTCGAGAGCGTCGTCATCGCCTGCTGGCACCAAAGCCGTCGCGTCGGCTTCGACGGCGCGGCGTGCTACCTCTCCCACCTCGTCGTCCCGGACTACTAAGCCTACGGGAATCCCCAAGCCTTCACGTCGTACGGATTCGAGGAGATCGATCCCCCTGAAGCCGTCGTCGGTCTCAGCCGCCACGACACCCCTGACAGAGTCCTCCCTCGCGGATTCGAGAGCCGTGACGAAGTCGGATTCGTGTACGACCTGGAGCCGGTCGAGACTCTCGTCTACCGAGTCGGGACTGACACCGTCTATCTCACCGCCTGCGTAGAGTATCCTTCCTTGATCCGTCATCTTATCTTGACCTGTCTAGTCTTGTTTCTTTCGTGGTTATTTCTCGATTTCTCTCCGTGTGACTGTCGTTTTTGGTCATGGGACGTACCATATCCCCCTCGATCTGTCGATAAGACCTCCAATGACTACGTGGGGAACTGCTATTATGCTCACGAATACCGTCCAGAAAGCCACGAGTCCCGGTAGGATTCTCGCACCGCCGAGGGGCTGTGACGAGACTGACCAGAGGAGACCCGCTAACACCACAGTCGCCACGACGAGTGAGACTACTACAGCCGGTGCGTCAAAGCCGTCCCGTTCCGTCTCGGAGTCGTCGACCGCCCTCATACGGGCGACCTGTCTCGCCGAGTACCACAGGGGGAAGTAGAGACCAACGGCTACCACGACGGGAGTCACTGCGAAGTAGGCGACGAGAAGGAGGATCTCGCCCGCGTCAGATCTGAAAGAGCCACTCTCCGATCCCATGTATCCCAGTATCAGGTACACAGCCGTTATGGCTCCGAAGACGACACCCAGCAAACGGCTCGCGGTCTCGAAGCTTCCGTACCCGAGTCTCGTGAGACCACCGGGCTCGAATATATTCACCATCACGGCGCTCAGACCGTAGAATGCGTCGGGATGGAAAGCCATCGGAACTACCATCACTACACCACCTCTGACCGTCGCAGCTAGCCACCGCTGGATCTCTGTCTGTATGTGGTCGCCGTAGAGAGTCTCTACGACGCTCAGGTCTCCGAAACCTCCCTTAGCCATCGCGACACAGACGCCGAGACCCAGTCCCACGACGGGGTCGAAGAAGAAGACGGCTGTGAAAGCCGTTATGGTGAGCACGTAGGAGGCTATGTATCCCATCTGGAACCTCGTGTCACGTCCGTCGAGGTTATGTAAGTTCTCGTAGCCACCCTGGGGGAGGTTCATCCCAACCATACCTATCAGATAGACGGCTGACTGGAGACGCAGTGAGACGTCTAAGCCCGCGAGACCCATGACGCCGAAGCCGACTGTGAGCCACAGTAAGCCGAGCCTCGACAACGTGAGGTATGAACTCGATGTTCGGCGTCTCCTTAGCCGTCGGAGACCAAAACCCGTCATACTTAGAATAGGCTCCGTCACAGTATTAAAACGAGCCCTAACTGTTGGGGTGTACAACACTACTCTTAAGACCGTGTCATCCATCTTCTCCTAGCGATGCCTGTCAGGGATATACGGTGTCCCGTATGTGGCGTCGAGGTCAGGATGGGACTCCCCAGAGACGCGACGGTAAAAGGGGTATTCGAGTCTGACGACGAGACAGAAGACGACGCCGCAAATAGAGATGGAAGTAGAAAACTAAGACGTCTCTCGTGTTCCAACGACCACGTCTTCGGTGTTCTCTTCGAGGTAGAAGGGAACTGAGACTGATCACGTCTCGGCTGTGTCCGCCGCCGAGGGGGTACGTATCGACGACACGACGTCGTGGCTGTTGACGAGTATGAAACCGAATCCGACCTTAGTTATGAGATCGAGGTAGAGTATTATGATAATCTCAGTGGCGGGCTCTAAGAGACCCGTTCCGTAGGGTCCGACCAGCCAGACAACGGGATAGACCGACCACAGGACTACTGTCAGGTTCCTTAGCTTCTGGAACAGAGACGCGACCCCCCTGCCCCTCGCGGCGTCCGAGAGGGTTCTCATGAGTAGGTAGAGGAGAACCACGTAAGCCACCGATCCCGCGCTGAAGTAGACGTACTTGACCCAGGAGGTCGAGAGCGACGCCGCGACTCCCGATCCTATCATCGCGACGTCTGAGCCTATCAGAGCCGCGTACGTCTTCCTCTTGACGCCCGCGAGGAGACCCAGGTCGAGTATGAGTAGGGGCGTCGTTATCAGCCAGTCGGCGTATCTCGGGAGGTAGACAGTCACTCCGTCGGATTCGAGCGAGCCTATCCCGAGAGCCATCGCGGCGTAGGCGGCGGACGCTATGAAGGCGACCGCGGCTATGACACTGTAGTACTTCCTCGTCTCGTCGTCGCTCCTGACACCTGAGGCTACGAAGACTACCATTCCCGCGAACATACCTACCGCGCCTATCCAGAACCAGGTCGTCGTGTCGGTTATCTCCACCATCTACCTCTCACCTCCCTTTCCGTCTGCTTGTGCTAACTCCGGACCGGTCTCGGATAGTCGTCTCTCACCGTCTCTGGTAGTCACACTGAAGCCCTCAAGTAGTTCGTTGAGATCGTCGGCTCCCTCGGCGAGTCTCTCGGCTCTCTCCGAGACTGACTTGACTGTCTCGGTCTGACTCTCGGCTTCGTCGGTGACGTTCTTCGCCTCGTCGGCTGTGTTCCTGCTGAGCTCGGAGACCTCGTCGGTGACCGACACGACCTCCTGTGTCGAGTTAGCCTGGCTCTCGGTCACGTCACGTATCTCCTGGACTCCCGAGTTGGTCTCCTCGACGTATCCGACTATCTCTTCGAGCGACTCGACTGTGTCCTCGACTGTCTCGACACCCTTGGTTATCCTGTCGCTCGTCTCGTGTATGTCGTCCACTGTGCTCTCGGTCTGATCCTGTACGTCGGATATGACCTCCTCTATCTCGGACGCCGACTTCTTAGTCTCCTCGGCGAGCTCCTTTATCTGGTCGGCGACGACAGCGAAGCCGTCCCCCTCCTCTCCCGCCCTCGCCGCCTCTATGCTCGCGTTGAGAGCGAGTAGGTTGGTCTCCTCGGCTATGTCGGTGATGACATCGACTATCTCCTCTATCTCCTTCATCTGTTCGTCGAGCTTGACTATCTCCTCGACCGTCTTCTCTGTCTCCGACTCGACCTGGTTGATCTCGTCTATGGCTATCTCGGCTGCGTCCCTTCCCTCCTGACCCAGATCAGCCATTCTCTGTGAAGTCCCCGCTAGCTCGTCAGCCGACGACGCGACCTCCTCTATAGTCGCCGACAGGTCGCTCATCTCGGTCGATATGTTCTGTAGCTTGTCGTCCTGTTCGTCGGTGTCGCGTGATATCTCACGTATGTAACTGTTTATCTGTTCACTCGACTCACGTATCTCGTTCGCGCCTCTCTCGACCTCACGTGTCGACTCGGTGACCTCGTCCGAGAATCCCTTTACGTTAGCCACAGTCTCCTCTAAGCCGTCCATCATGCTGTTGAAAGCCTCTCCTATCTCCCTCATCGCGTCGTTACGTGTCTCGGCGTCGACACGTCTCGTGAGGTCTCCGTCTACGGCGTCCCTCATGACGTCCTTGTACCCCTCAGCCTGTTCCGCGAGACGTCTGTTGAGCTCCTCGGCTTCCTCCTGTCTCTCCTCGGCTATCCTCTTCTGTTTCTCCGCCCTCTCCCTTTCGCGCTCCGCCTCGTCTATCTTCTGTCTCAGCGAGTCCCTCATCTCGGAGAACGAGTCATACAGATCTCCCATCTCGTCCTGTCTGTCGGTTTCGAGGTCGACGTCGAGGTCTCCCTGACCCATTCTCGATGACTTCCTCTGGAGAACTTCGAGTGATATAGCCGTGTTACTTCCTATGGTCGATCCTATGAGACCCAGGTTTACGACGTTGAGGAGTATCAGACCCACGACACCCGAAGTAGTGTCTGAGACACCCGCCTCAACCTGTCTGAGGAGGACTACGCCGAAGACTACCGTGGTCACTACGGCTGTGAAGAGAACCGCAGTCAGCTTCGCGGTGTAGCTCTCCCGTAGCCTACTCGGAAGAACAGACCCAGACCCCCGCATCACCTCGTCTCCCCCCTCGAATCCCTTCTCGGCTCGGAACTCTGTCTCGAACCTGTTGCTGTCATCGGCTTATATACGCCACAGATATATATCAAGACACAGCCAAAACAGTTGGGCACGAAATTCGGAAATACGAGGCTGAAACAGAAACAGAAACAGAAAGGTAGTTAGCCGTCTACTCGTCCTCCGACTCGTTTATGTAGTCCTCTATCGACTTGACCGACATCTCCTCGTCCCTCGCTGCCTCTATGGCGTCGGCGGCGGCGTCGGCGGCTCTGACTGTCGTGATGTAGGTGACATCCCTGTCGACTGCGGCGCGTCGTATGTCGGCTCCGTCGTCCCTCGCCGTCTTCTCGTCGGGTGTGTTTATTATGAGATCGATCTCGTCACGTTTCATGAGGTCGACGACGTTGGGAGACGCCTCGTGTACCTTCTCTATGAACTCAGCCTCTATTCCGTTCTGCTTGAGATGTGCCTGTGTTCCCTCGGTAGCCACTAAGTCGAAGCCGAGGTCGTCGAGCTTTCTCGCCACGGGGACTATCTCGTCCTTGTCCTTGTCCCTCACGCTTATGAATATCTTCCCGGTGTCGGGGAGTGCGTTGCCCGCGGCGAGCTCAGCCTTGTAGAATGCACGTCCGAAGTCGTAGTCGACCCCCATGACCTCTCCCGTTGACTTCATCTCGGGTGAGAGTGTCGGCGAGACTCCCGGAAGGCGGTCGAACGGCAGGTCGACCTCCTTGACAGTGACGTGTTCGCCGTAGGGCTCGTCCTCGTAGTCGAAGTCGTCTATCGAGGCTCCCATCATGACCTCGGCGGCGATCTTCGCGATCGGGACTCCGACCGACTTGCTCACGAAGGGGATAGTACGTGACGACCTCGGGTTGGCTTCTAAGACGTAGACCTCGTCGTCCTGTACAGCCATCTGGACGTTGAGAAGACCCTCGACGTCGAGAGCGCGTGCTATCCTGCGGACGTAGTCGCGCGCCTTGTCGAGGACGTCCTCGCCTATGTTCTGTGGCGGTATGACACACGCCGAGTCTCCCGAGTGGACTCCTGCCTCCTCTATGTGCTCCATTATCGCACCTATCAGGACGTCCTCTCCGTCACTCACGGCGTCGACATCGAGCTCCACGGAGTCGGCGAGGAAGTCGTCTATGAGTATGGGATGGTCGGGAGAGACACGGACGGCTTCCTCCATGTACTCTCTGAGTTCGAGTTCGTCCCAGACTATCTCCATCGCACGTCCTCCTAGGACGTACGACGGACGCACGAGGACGGGGTAGCCGATCTCGTCGGCTATTTCGAGAGCCTCCTCCTCGGAGTATCCCGTTCCGCCCTCGGGCTGGGGAACACCTATCTCGTCCATCAGCGAGTTGAAACGGTCACGATCCTCGGCGAGATCCATCGAGTCGGGTGAAGTTCCGACGACCTCCGAGTCGAGACCCTTGCGTTCTATCTCCTCCGACAGAGGCACGGCGAGGTTGACACTCGTCTGTCCTCCGAACTGTGTCATCACCGAGTCGATCCCCTCTGTCTCGACTATGTTGGCGACGTCTTCGAGTGTGAGGGGATCGAAGAATAGCTTGTCGGAGGTGTCGTAGTCTGTCGATACCGTCTCGGGGTTGTTGTTGACTATCTGAGCCTCTATGTCCCTCTCACGGAGTGCCTGTATCGCGTGGACGGTACAGTAGTCGAACTCGACCCCCTGTCCTATACGTATCGGACCCGCTCCGACTATGAGAGCCTTGTCGCCCTCTGTCTCCTTGATCTCGTTCTTCGACTCCCACGACGAGTAGTAGTAGGGCGTCTCAGCCTCGAACTCGGCGGCGCACGTGTCGACCATCTTGTAGGTCGCGTCTCCCTTGAGTTCGTCGACGTCCTCCCTCGTCAGACCGTCCCCGGCGTTCTCGGCGATCTCGTCGTCGGTGAATCCCATCTGCTTCGCCTCCTCTACGGTCTCCTCGGTGAGGTCTTCGCCCTCGTCGGCTATCTCCCTCTCCTTCTCGACTATCTTCTTCGCGCGTGCGACGTACCACTCGTCGAATCCGGTGAGTTCGGCGACCTCCTCGACGTCTATGTCGTGCCTGAATGCCTCTAAGACGGCGAAGTTACGTATGTCTGTGGGTGTTTCGAGGTATCTCCGTACCTCCTCCTCCGACTCGAACTCGGGCTCTACTATGTCGAGCGAACGCAGAGCCTTCTTGTACGACTCCTCGAATGTGCGTCCTATCGACATCACCTCTCCGGTCGACTTCATCGCGCTTCCTATAGTGCGGTCGACCTCGGGGAACTTGTCGAAGGGCCAGCGGGGTATCTTAGTGACGACGTAGTCTATAGTCGGCTCGAAGGCGGCAGGAGTCTCCTTAGTGACGTCGTTCTCTATCTCGTCGAGGTTCTTACCGACCGATATCTTCGCAGTCACACGTGCTATGGGGTATCCCGTCGCCTTCGACGCGAGAGCCGACGACCTTGAGACACGCGGGTTGACCTCGACTATGGTGTAGTCGTCCTTCTCGTCGCTCCACGCGAACTGTATGTTACATCCGCCCACGATTCCGAGTTCGCGTATGACCTTTATAGCGGTCGAGCGCATCCTCTGGTGTGCGTCGTCGCTTATCGTCTGTGACGGAGTGACGACGGTCGACTCACCGGTGTGTATACCCATCGGGTCGATGTTCTCCATGTTACAGATGGTTATACACGTGTCAGTCGAGTCACGTATGACCTCGTACTCGAACTCCTTCCAGCCCTCGACTGACTCGTCGATAGTGACCTCGTTGTTCATCGAGAGCTTGAGACCACGTCTGACCTTCTCCTCTAGCTCCTCGCGCGTATCGACGACTCCGCTTCCGCTTCCTCCGAGAGTGTAGGTCGTACGGACGATAACCGGAAGACCGAACTCGTCTATGACGTCGTCGACCTCGTCGAGGCTCGTCACGGTCATAGAACGCGGCGTCTTCTCGCCTATGTCGTGTATGAAGTCGTAGAACTTCTGTCTGTCCTCGGCGAGATGTATGGTTTCGAGGTCAGTACCGAGGAGCTCGACGTCGTTCTCCTCCAAGACGTCCATCTCGGCGAGCTGTGCGGCGACGTTGAGTCCGGTCTGACCTCCGAGTCCGGCTATCAGACCGTCGGGATCTTCCTTCTCTATTATCTCAGCGACGTACTCGGGTTCGAGAGGTTCGAGGTAGACCTCGTCGGCTATGTCTGGGTCAGTCATTATCGTCGCGGGATTCGAGTTGACGAGGACGACTTCGATCCCCTCCTCCTGTATCGCGCGACATGCCTGTGATCCCGAGTAGTCGAACTCTGCCGCCTGTCCAATCACAATGGGTCCTGAGCCGATCAGAAGGACCTTATCGAGGTCAGTTCGCGTGGGCATACTTAGTCGTGGGAAGTAGAGTATGCCCGCCTAATAGACTCACGGTTTTAGTTTTTGAGAAGAGATCTCGTCGAGACCGGCTTCGAGAGCCTCATCGACCCCCTCGCCTTCCTCTACGCTCATCCACACGTCGACGTCGACGCCGACTTCGACTTCGACTTCGACCGAGTCGACGTCATATAGGTCAGTCTTGTTAGCTACGGTGACGACGGGAACGTCGAAGCCACTACGTATCTCGTCGAGGAGATCGACCTGTGCCCCTAACTCGTATCCACAGTACTCGCTCGGGTCGAGGACGAAGACTACGACGTCGGCGAGCTTTTCGAGGGCTGTGACCGCCTGTCTCTCCATCGAGTTCCTGTCGTCTATCGGACGGTCGAGGAGCCCCGGAGTGTCGACTATCTGGTACCGTATGTAGTCGCGCTCGAAATGTCCTATGCCGACGCCCTTCGTCGTGAAGGGGTACTCGGCTATCTTCGGCTTCGCGTTCGTGACACTTTCGAGGAATGTCGACTTGCCGACGTTGGGATAGCCCGCTAAGACGACAGTTGGATGGTCTTCCACCTCGGGCACGTGTGTCAGAACCGACCTCGCCTCCCCGAGACGGTCGAGGTCGTCGGATATATTCGAGAGTACCGAGTCCATACGTGCGAAGGCACGTTTCCTCGCCTCTATCGCGTCCTCGTAGTCGCCGCCCGACATCTCTCTCTGTGTCTCGTTCGCAATCTCCTTCACCTTCGTCGACGCCCAGTCGACCGCGCCGAGCGACTGCTTTATCTCGTCGAGACCCAGTGCGGCGTCGGCTATCTCGCGGTAGAAGTCGTCTACCCTGTCGAACGACGGAAAGCTCGTGACTATGTACTCTAGGTTGTCGTGGAGTATGTTAGAAGACGTCATCAACATACTCCTCTGTGCGTCTATACCCGAGCTTGATCCCGCCGCCCTCTTCGCCTTAGAGAAGGACTTGTCGAGGAGTTCGTCCTTGTCGGGGACATACGGAATGTCTTCGAACGGAGTCGCCATAGATAAGATACTCTCCGACCGCCTTTCCGTGTTTCGGCTCCTGACCTACTCTATCTCTATACTCTCGCCCGTCTCTACCTCTTTCTTAGGCAGACGGAGTTCGAGTACGCCGTTGTCGTAGGTCGCCTCTGCGTCTTCGGCTTCGACCGCCGCGGGAAGACGTAGGGTTCTACTCAGGCTCTCGTGTCTCCTCTCCTTTCTGTGGTAGTCCTCCTCGTCTATCTCCGACTCCTCTGTCGAGTCAGCCGAGAGTGTCACTGTCTCCTCGTTCGCCTGTACCGAGATCTCGTCCTTCTCGAACCCCGGGAGGTCGGCTCTCACGAGTACCTCGTCCCCGAGGTCGGCTACGTCGACCGAGACACGGCTCACCAGATTCTCAGGACTCGGAATCTCTCCTCTCTCCATCTCTCTCTCAACCTCGCGCGTGACCTCGTCGAGCCTGTCAGCGATCTCTTCGAGCCTCTTGAACGGCTGGAGTTTGCGCCTCATACTCGACTACATACCGAGTCTCGTGTATAAATAGATTGTCCCGTGTCCTGTCGTCGGCTCTGTTGTGTTCTGTTCTATTCTATTCTAATCCCCACGGTTATACGCTCCGAGGACGAAGATACCGGAAAGACATGGTGAACTCGGGATCACGGAGAAAGATCGAGAGAATAGAGGCTGTCGTCCTCATCGCAGGTACTGTCCCAGAGCGCTACCTACCTCGACGACAGCCGCCGACACCACGTCTGGAGCTACACCAAGTACTTCCATCTGCCTCTTCTTATCCAGAACAACACCAAGCGTGTACTCTTCATAGGTGGAGGTGGATTCACGGGTCCGAAGGCGTTCGTCTCGACCTATGACGACATACAGGTCGACGTCGTTGAGATAGATCCCGCTGTGATACGGACGGCGAAGACATACTTCGGCGTGAACGATTCCGACCGTCTAAATATCTATAACCAGCCCGGACGCGAGTACCTATCGGAGACCCAGAAGACATACGACCTGATAGTCGTTGACGCCTACAGGAAGGACAGGGTTCCGTTCCAGATGACGACACGTGAGTTCGCCTCACTCGTCAGGTCGAGGCTCACCCAAGATGGCGTGATGCTCGCTAACGTGATAGCCGCCCCCGAAGGAGAGGCGTCGAGGTTCTACAGGTCGGAGTACAGGACATTCGACACTGTCTTCCCTCAGACCTACGCATTCAGAACCTCGGAGACTGACAGGGTTCAGAATATCGAGATAGTAGCTACGAAGAGATCCGACCGTCTCTCGGAGTCGGAGCTACGTAGTCTGAGCCGAAAAAGAGACGTCGGAGTAAACCTGAGTGAAGAGATAAGGGGGTACATCCACGACGTCGACGCCAACACCTCAGAGACTCCTGTACTCTACGACGAACGTGCCCCAGTGAGCCGTCTCCTCGATCCCGCTATAAGCAAGAAGTACGTCGTCGAACCGTCGTCGGCGTCTTCTTAGACCCTCTCGACGAGAGCCTCTTCCTTGTTCCGTATACGGAAGACCTCTGAGGTCTCTTCGAGGTACTTAGCGTGTTCGAGCTTCTCGTTCTTCTCGGCGTATATAGTAAATAGCCTATCGCCCTTCTCGACTCTTGCTCCGACCTTCTTGTTGAGGTAGACACCCGCTCTCTTGTCCTTCGGTGCGCCCGCACGTCTGCCTATCTGGCTTATGAGGCTGTTGTCGATGTGTTTGACTATCCCTGATCTGTCTGCCCTAACTGCGTGTCTCTGGCTCGCCGGCTTTAGTTCGTCTGTTGTAACGTCGGGGTCGCCGTTCTGAGCCTCGATTATCTCGCGGAACTTACCGAGTGCCTTCCCCGAGTCGAGTATCTCGTGCGCGTCGGCGTCTGTCCCCGAAATCTCGAAGAGTATGTCTGCGATACGTAGACTCTTTATCCTGAGATCCTCGGGTCCTCCTCCTTCGAGAACCCGGAGTAGGTCGCGGGCTTCTAACACGGGTCCTATTCCGCGTCCTATCGGCTGTGAGCCTCCCGTAATCGTACAGTCGAGCTTTATGTTGAGATGCCTTCCGACCCTCTTGAAGTCGTCGGCGAGCTCACGTGCGTCTTCGAGGCTCTCGACCTTTGCCCCCTCGCCGTAGGGTATGTCTATGACGACGTGGTTCGACCCCGAGCTTTCCTTCTTCGAGAGAACCGAGGCTATGACCTGTCCCGGGGGGTCTATCGAGAGAGGATTCTCGACACGTATGATCTTGTCGTCAACGGGTGAGAGGTTGACCGAGCCACCCCAGACCATACAGCCGTTGGTCTCCTCGACTATCTCCTTTATCTCTTCGAGACCGAAGTCGACCTCACACAGAACCTCGACGGTGTCCGCCGTCCCAGCCGGAGACGTAATCGCACGTGACGAGTTCTTCGGGATCTTGACGCCTGCGGCGGCGACTACGGGGACGATTATCGGAGTCACGCGGTTTCCCGAGACACCTCCTATCGAGTGCTTGTCGGCGATGACGTCATCGTCCCAGTCTATCTTCTCACCGACCTCGGTCATAGCCTCGGTGAGATGTATAGTCTCCTCTATCGACATCCCGTTGGTGTAGGCTCCACAGACATACGCTCCGAGCTCGACGTCGTTGAGCCGGTTCTCGTCTATGTCACGTATCACCGAGGTTATCTCGGCTCTGTCAAGCTCTATGTCTTCGAGCTTCTTCTTTATGTACTTGACAGAGCTCGGCTTCGGTGAGAGTGTGAC
Organism: Candidatus Afararchaeum irisae; assembly: GCA_034190545.1. Classification (NCBI taxonomy): domain Archaea; kingdom Methanobacteriati; phylum Methanobacteriota; class Halobacteria; order Halorutilales; family Halorutilaceae; genus Afararchaeum (SeqCode); species Afararchaeum irisae (SeqCode). Next base: position 13,068 of record JAXIOF010000014.1, read on the forward strand.
CTCGACTGTCTCGTTCCCCGATAGGTAGCTCAGACGTCTACTTACTCCCAGAGTCCCTTCGTCAACGAGACGGCTCGTGACCTCGACTATACCCGTAGTCTGGTGACCGCCCTCGTGCTGACGTATCTGGAGACGGTCCATCGCGTGAACCCCGAGCTCCTCGGCGTCTATCTCGTTGAGTATCACCGTGGGTGACCGCGTCCCTAGGTCGACCTCCTTTACTTCGAACTCCATCTTGGTTCCTCAGAGTAGACCCGCCTTTTCCTTACGTCTTCTGTTTACCCCATCTGTCGAGTGCCTGTGCGAGCTCTTCGCTCTCCTCCGCCTTCTCATCGACCGTGACCCCCTCGGCTACGGCGTCTACGGCGTCCCTCAGAGCCCTCGCTCCGGATCTCGTGCCGCCGGGATGTGCGTGGACGCCGCCTCCCGCCTGTACTACGGTGTCAGTACCGAGAACTTCGACGACTCCCGAGACGACTCCGGGATGGAGACCTCCCGACGCGACGGGTATGACGTTCTCAGTACCGTACCAGTCGCTTCTCAGAAAGTCGTATATCTCCTTTATCTCGTCGGCGTCCGATTCCATCTTCCCGAGGACGGTTCCTGCGTGGAGGTTGTCGATTCCCGCGAGACGTGCGAACTTGGCTACCGAGAGCATCGAGATACCGTGGTACGGCAGACGTGTGTAAGCGGCGTGCTGGGCGCGGTGGGCGTGTATTCCGATACCATCGTCGAGGTACTCCCTCATCTCCTGGAGAGCCGACCAGCCCGCTGTGAGTATGTCGATCATGACGTAGCTTCCGCCGTTCTCGACGACTGCGTCGGCACGTCTCTTCATCTCCGAGACGGGTGCGGTTATGTTGGGGAAGTAGAGCTTCGAGTCGCCCGTCTCTGTCTCGGCTTCGCGTTTACGTTCGAGTGTCTCCTCGACCCTTTCGTAGAACGGGTTAAACTCCATGTCAGTGAGGTTCTCGTCGTCCTTCACGAGGTCGAGACCTCCAACCCAGGCTTCGTAGGCGACCTCGGCGTGTTCGTCTGACCGGAGACCGAGCTTCGGCTTGACTATCGTACCACACAGAGGTCTGTCGTCGGCTCCGACCCTTGACTTGATCTCTTCTACACCGAGTTCGGGACCCTCGAAGCTCCTGACGAACTCCTTCGGAAAGTCGACGTCTTCGAGTCTGAGATGTCTTATCTCCTCGAGTCCGAATATGTTTCCGGTTATCGACGAGAGTAGCTGAGGCAGGCTCGACGGTTCGAAGACCTCTGTCGTGTAGGCGACGCTTATCTCGTTCGCCTCGGCGTCGAGTTCGAAGACCGTCGCCGCGAGATCCTCGACTCCTTCTGTCATAGTCTTGAGGTCGGGATCCCACGTACCCACAGACGACTCCGCCGCTACCCCACCCGCGACGCGTCTGAACTCCGCATCTTCGTGTGGCTCGATGTGATAACGACAGACGAGTTCGGAGTCGTCGGGGCTATAACCCTCGTCGACGTAGTCGGTGTACTCCATGGCGACGTCTTCGCGCCCCTCTCACTTATACTCAGGGACACGAAATCTCAGATGAGCTCGCGGACCTCGGAGTACCACATGTCGTGTTCGTCGACCTCGTCGAGTGCCTCGGCTATCTCGACGGCGATTATATGCCAGCACTTCTCTCCCTCGTCGACGTCGAGGTTGTACTCGTAGTCCTTACACATACACGACTCGTCCTCGACTATGTACTCGTCTCCCTTGCCGACGACGACTGTGAAGTCGCGGTACTCCTTCACGCGTCCCTCGGAGACAGCCTCGACTGCGCGCCTGCCTCTGTCTCCGTGTTCACGTACTATCCCGTCGAGTATCTCGGGGGTGACCTCTCCTTCTTCCTCAAGCTTCTGAATCCAGTCCATCTCCTCGACGGTAGTATGGAGTAGCCGGGGTTTAAGCCTTCGATGGCTCGTCCCGCGGCTTGGGGAGATTTATGACTACGGAGCTACCACCCATGCTACTCTCACCGAACTCCAGGACTCCGTCTGACTCCCTGACTATCAGGCTCACGAGCCAGAGTCCGAGACCGCTCCCGTGGTAGAGGGGATCTGTCTCCATCTCCCTAACGACGTCTCTCTCCATCTCGGGAATACCCGGTCCGTCGTCCGAGACTGAGAGACTCACCGTCGCCTCTCCTTCCTCGACTTCTATCCTAACCGAAGTAGACTCTGTCCCGGAGTGGACTACGGCGTTCTCGACTAGCTCCCAGACGGCTTCGGATATATGGGGTGTCGCACGTACCTGTACCTCACAGCCGTCGGTGTCAGGGAGGTCAACCGTGATGTCGGCTTGGGGATACCTCTCTCTAGCCTTCTCAGCTGCCGTCTCGACCGTCTCGGGGATGTCGACGACCTCGACCTGGGGCGACTCCGACAGAAACCGAGTTATCTCGTGTTCCTTCGAGACGGTTTCGAGGAGCTTCTCTCCCGTGCTTACGATCTTGTCGGCGTCATCGGTGACGTCCTCGTCTCCCTTCTCACGTATGAGCTCTGCGTGTCCACGTATCACGTTCATGTCGTTCCTGAGGTTGTGGCGTAGAACCCTGTCGAGTACACGTATCTGGTGGATACGGTTCTCACGGTCGGAGACGTCAGTTATCAGACTGATGAGACCTGCGACTTCGCCGTCGGCGTTCTCGATCTCAAAGACAGTAGTCTCACCCGGGAAGCTCTGTCCCGACTTCTTACGGTACTCCACGGTTCGTGTCAGACGACCTGACTCGTCGTTGTGTATCGCCTCGCCTATACGGTCGAACTCGTCGTCGTTTTCGTATATGAGACGTGACGACTCTCCCTCTATCTCTTCGAGGTCGTATCCGAATAGATCCGTGAAAGCCGGGTTGGCGTTCACAGCCTTTCTCTGAGTGTCCGAGACGAGTATCGCGTCACCTATGCTGTTGAAGAGAGCCTCGTACCTGTTGAGTACCTCCTGTTCCTGTCTCTTGATCTCCGAGATGTCCTTAGTGACCTCGACGAAGCCACGTATCTCGCCGTCGTCAGTAATCGGAGCGATAGTCTGGCTAGCGACGTACTTCTCTCCGTTCTTCCTCGTGTTGGTAATCTGATTCTCCCAGACATCCCCCGACCGTATCGTCTCCCACATCCTCTCGTAGAACTCGTCGTCGTGTTCTTCTGACCTGAGTAGACGAGGAGTCCTGCCGACGACTTCGTCCTCGTCGTAACCCGTCAGACTCTCGAATGCGGGGTTGACGTACTCTATCTCGCCGTCGTCGTCGGCTATCAGAACCGAGTGCCCCGAGTGTTCGACAGCCTTCTTGAACTTACGTGCCTCTTCCTCTCTCCGTGCGAGTCTCCTGTAAACTGTCCTCTGAGGATCGGTGAGACCGTTCTTGACCACGGCGAGGTAGACGAGGTAGAAAGACCCGAACTTGAGGAAATGTCCGACTGCGTTCGAGATGTCGTAGACACCAACGTAGAGTGTGAACGCCATCTCGGAGCCGATACTGAGTACGATTCCCGCCACGAGTAGTCTGAACAGGGTCTCGTCGTGTCTCTCCCTTCCCGAATGGAGGAGTACAACTGCGACTACCAGAAGCCCTATTATGACGTACTCGCTGAGTATCTTGAACCGTGTCAGACCCTCCCCCTCGGTATACGCCGCCGGGAAGACGTCGGAGCCAAGTACTGAGAAGAGACCTAAACCCACGACTACGGCGTAGACAGCCACGAGACGTCTGAGAGACGGGTCATACGGCTCGGATCTGAGTCTGAGGAAAGGAGCGGAACCTACCAGACTTGCTCCCACGAGAGAGACGGATTCGAGATACCGCCCGAGTATCCAGAGCTGTGTCGGGAGATCGGCACCCGCCTCGGGGAAGACCCCCATTCCCTTGTAGGCGAGTGTGTGTAACAGGTCGACTCCGCCCACGAAGAGATAACCCACACCTATCACGCCTAAGAAGGGGTTTTCGAGGTTCTCGCGCGTGTTCCACGCGATCACGAAGACGCCGAACGCCACGAGTATGCTGAACACCTCGACGAGGCTGTGGAAAAGTAGGTAGTTGCGCGCCTCGATAAGGTAGAGTCCTAAGATTCCTACGCCTCCCGCCGCCAGATGTGTGACGTAGCTCCTCGAATCACCCTCGTCATCCATTACACAAGATACGTCAGAAGTCTCAAGTAAACTCTTTGATGGGTCGCTCACAGCGTCAGCGTAGAAGACTCAGATTACGGTGAGGAGGGGATTTGAACTACGGTCAGTTCCTTCCCTGGTTCAAACCTCACGGATAAGTAATACGGTGAGGAGGGGATTTGAACCCCTGAGGCGTTGCGCCTACCGGTTTTCAAGACCGGCACGATCGGCCAGGCTCTGTCACCTCACCTTACCCGAAGTACCGGATTCGTCTTATTAGGAGTTACGTTTGTCCTCCAGCCAGTCGACAGCCTCGTCGACCTCGGAGAGAGGACGTGAACACGTGAATCCTCGGCAAGCGTATACTTTCGGCTCGCCGTCCTCGGTTCCTCTCCCCTTCCAGATCGGCGGCACGTCTTCGAGTCCGAGTCTATCCGCCGCAGATCCGGCGTCCTCGGGGCGTCTCGTCACAACTCTGTGAGGAATATAGACGTCGCCGAGTCGGTCGATCCAGTCGGCGACAGTCTCTTCGTCTCCCGCGAGGGTAATCTCAGCCGATCCCCTCGTGTAATGGTCGGCGGCGAGAGCGAGCGACGGGTAGCCGAGTGGGTTCGACTTCACCGTCTCGGCGTGTGTCTTGAGCACCGCCTCGGCTATCTCCCCGAAGTCGGGGTCGAAGGCGGAGAGCGAGAGAAGGAGATCGACTGTCACTCCGAGACTCGAAGGCGTCGACGAGTCATTTAGCTCCTGTGGACGCGCGACGAGGCTCTCGCCCGTCTCGGAGGTGAAGTAGATCGTCGAGTCGTCGGCGTCCCAGAACTCGTCTCTTATCCGGCGCGCGAGTTCGACCGAGAGTACGAGGTGATTCAGGTCGCCTGTGGCTTCGTAGAGGTCGAGTGCCCCCCTCGCGACGAAGGCGTAGTCCTCCAGGTAGCCCTCGACGGCGACGTCACCGTCTCTGTATCTCCTGTAGAGTACGTTGCCGTCCCAGAGATTCTCGCGGACGAATCCGAGGCAGTCCTCGGCTATCCGTATGTACTCCTCCGATCGGTCAAGACACGTCGAGTTCGCGAGCGCCGAGACCATCAGACCGTTCCATCCCGCGAGTATCTTGTCGTCCCTGTCGGGTCTCACCCTCTCCTCGCGCGCCTCGAAGACATTCGCCTTCGCGTCTTCGAGTAGCCTCTCTACCTCTTCGACTCCCATGCCGCGTTCGTCGGCGATCTCGCCGAGGGAGTTCGAGACTGTCAGGACGTTACTCCCCTCGAAGTTGCCGCTCTCGGTCACTCCGTACCTCTCGCGGAAGAGTTCGGCTTCGTCTTCCGAGAGTACGTCGTCGACCTCGTCGGCTGTCCAAGTATAGAACTTGCCCTCCTCGCCCTCGCTCCTTGCGTCGAGTGTCGAGTAGAAGCCCCCCTCGGGCGATGTCATCTCCCTCTCGACGAAGTCGAATGTCTCCTCGACTACATCGGCGTACCTCTCCTTTCCCGTAACCCTGTAGGCGTCGAGGAAGAGACGTGGAATCTCGGCGTTGTCATAGAGCATCTTCTCGAAATGGGGAACCACCCAGTCCCTGTCGGTGACGTATCTGTGGAAGCCGCCGCCTACGTGGTCGTAGAGACCCCCGTTCGCCATCGCGTCGAGGCTCTCGACTGTGACCTTGAGAGCCGATCTTCCTGTTCGGTCGTACGCCGACACGAGGAGACGGTAACGTGGAGGTGTGGGAAACTTGGGTCCCGAGTCCCCGAAGCCGCCGTACTTCCTGTCCGCGCTTCTCACGGCTTGTTGGACTCCGTCTTCGAGAATCCCGTCGAAGTCGACCTCCCCCGGCTCCGTCTTCGGTGTTTCCGATCCCGAAAGCTCTAGCTCGCCCTTAACGGCACGCGTCCATCTGTCGGCGCGTTCCTCGATCTCACCCCTGTCGTTCTCCCAGTCGTCCGCGAGCTTCTGGAGTAGGTTCAGAAAGCCGTTCTGTCCCCTCTTCGGAGTCTTCGGGAAGTAGGTGCCTATGTAGAAGGGACGTTCGTCGGGAGTGAGCCAGACAGACAGGGGCCAGCCGCCGCCTCCCGCGACCATCTGACACGTCGTCTGGTAGATACGGTCGAGATCGGGACGCTCCTCCCTGTCGACCTTGATCGGCACGAAGTTCTCGTTGAGAGCCTCGGCGACCTCGTCGTCCTCGAACGACTCCTCCTCCATCACGTGACACCAGTGGCACGAGCTGTAACCTATCGAGACGAAGATCGGGACATCGCGCTCTCTCGCCTCTTCGAGTGCCTTGTCGTCCCACGGCTGCCAGTTCACGGGGTTGTCGGCGTGCTGCTGGAGATACGGGCTCTTCTCGTCACTGAGACGGTTGGTGTCGGTGTATGAGTCGGAGTTCGAGTTTGGGTTTGGGTCTGAGTTGGACATACCACGTCTATGAGTCGACGGCATATCAAACCCAGACCCCGACCAGTCCTATGTCACGCTGACGTACTCCTCGACGAACTCGTCGATGGCGTCTTCGAGTCTCGGCTCTCCGATCGTTTCGAGTCTGTAACGTGTCGTGTGGACACGCGCTTCTACATCGATGACACGTCTGAGGTCGGTGGGAGTCCCGAGAACCACGCCGTCGACGTCCGAGGTCGCACGTCTGATCGTCTCTTCGAGATCCTCAAGCTGTCTTTCAGAGTAACCCATAGCGGGGACGACATCCCTCAGGTCGTACTCGTCTATGGCTTCGGCTAAGCTTCCGACGGCATACTCCGAGGGGTCGACGGGCTCGGCACCGTACTTACGTGCACCGACGTACCCGGCGCCGTACCTCATTCCGCCGTGTGTGACCGTCGGACCGTCCTCGACGACGAGAACCCTCCTGCCGCGTAGTTCGTCGTGGTTCTCGACCCATACAGGGGACGCCGCCTCAATCAGAGACGCGTCGGGGTTAGTCTCGTAGATATTCTGCCTCAGCTTCCCCACGGCGTCGCCGCTCGCTGTGTCTGTCTTGTTTAGGATTACGTAGTCAGCCATACGCAGGTTGGTCTCACCCGGATGGTACCGAGTCTCGTCTCCGAGACGTAACGGATCGGCGAGAACCACGTGTAAGTCGGTCTCGAAGAAGGGAATGTCGTTGTTGCCCCCGTCCCAGACGATGACATCCGAGTCTTCCTCAGCGCGTTCGAGTATAGCCTCGTAGTCGACGCCGGCGTAGACGACGTTGCCGTCTTCTATGTGGTGTTCGTACTCCTCTCTCCTCAAGAGTTGTCTCGTACTCCTCGAGGTCGGAGTAGTCGGCGAACCTCTGTAGCCTCTGTTTGGAGAGGTCGCCGTAGGGCATCGGATGTCTCACGACACCGACGTCGTAGCCGCGGTCTCGGAGAAGACGTGTTATCTCGCGCGTCGTCTGTGACTTTCCGCAGCCTGTCCTGACCGCACAGACAGAGAGAACCGGTGTGTGGGTCTCGATCTGTACGTCTTCGGGTCCCAAGATACTGAAAGACGCCCCCGACGCGAGAGACCGCGAAGCCTGATGCATCACGTACTCGTGGGATAGGTCTGAGTACGACAGAAAGACGTCGTCGACCCCTCTCTCGCGTACTATCTCTTCGAGGTCGTCGGCGGGCTCTATAGGAATCGGATCGTCGTAGAGGTCGTCCGCGAGATCCTCGGGATACTCCCTACCCTCTATCTCGGGTATCTGTTCTGCTGTGAAAGCGACGACCTCGTACTCGTCGTTCCCGCGGAAGAAGACGTTGAAGTCGTGGAAGTCACGTCCCGCTGCCCCCATTATCACGGCACGTCTGGGTCTCTGAGCCATACTTCTAAGAGGCGGCTCGGACGGATAGATTTAGGGGTCGGGTCAGAGAATCACTACGCGGTCACCGTTCTCACGGCAGTCTTCGAGTCCTATCTTGGCGTCCATGCTCGCCTCCTCGGGCGTCTCGGACCGTCCCGCACCGACCTTTAGCTCGACCTCCGCCTCGTTCTCGACGTGTTCTATCGCTCCCAGAAGCTCTTTCTCTCCCAGATCACGTGTCACGCTTATGACGTTGTCTCCGCCGACGAAGAAAGACGCCGACGACTCTTGTTTCCACATATACTCCATCAGCGACGCGTAGCCTCTCTCGATATGTATGAAGCTGTCGAATGCGTTGAGCTCATCGGTGTACTTCTCGGTGGCGTCGTTGACGTCGAAATGTGCGATCTGTGCGGTGTCGCCTATCTCACACGCCTCGCCGCCGAGTAGCTCCTCCTGTCTCTCCTCGTCCTGTGCACTCCCCGCCGTCTGGAGACTCTCGGTAGCGTCTAAGAGGGCGTCCCTCGGCGTGTCGCGACAGCCTATGCTCATAGAGACCGACACTGGGTACCGGTTCGAGACCGACTCCTGTACCCTGAGATGGTCGTCGACATCCATCCCGTTGGTGACGGCTATCATGTTGTCGAAACGCGTGAAGAAGACGAGACAGCCGTAGCTTCCGAAGGTCTGTGAGAGGTCGGCGAAGAGACGTGACTGAAGCGTCTGTAGATCCGCCTCTCTCCTCGGCTCGGGGGTGACAGTCCAGGGTCCGTAGTTGTCTATCTGTATCAGGGTTATCTGTACCATGGTTGGGGGTTGGGAGAGTCTACTTTGCGTCTCAGTACTGAAATACGTCTCATAACTGAATAGGTGGGCGAGATTGGTTATAAGCCTGATGTTTCTGGCTCTTACTTCTCTAAAGCTTCAAGTGTCCCTGCGGATACTCTAAGCCATGGGTCTGTTTGGAACGAGCGGCGTAAGGGGAGTAGTCGGAGACGAGATAACTCCGGAGCTTGGCTTGGAGATAGGTGCGGCGGTCGGAAAGGACGCCGACGAGGTCACTGTAGGACGTGACACGCGCGTGACAGGAAAGGCTCTCGAAGACGCAGTCGTCGCGGGCGTGCTGTCACAGGGAGCCGACGTCAGACGTCTCGGTGTCGCAACGACGCCCACGACTGCACGTCTCACGCGTGACAGCGGAATCGTGATAACTGCGAGTCATAACCCTCCCGAGTACAACGGCTTCAAGCCGTGGAACTCCGACGGAACCGCATACGACGTCGATCAGAGAGCGAGGGTCGAGGATCTCGTCGAGTCGGGTCTTTCGCCCGTCGAACCCACCGAGTTCGGCGACTCCGAGGAGATAGACGGCTCTCTCAGAAGACACGCCGACGAAGTTCTCGACGCGGTCGGCGAGTCGACCCTCAAGGTCGTCGTAGACGGAGGATGTGGTGCGGCGTCTTGGATAACACCCCACGTCCTGAGAGAGATGGGATGTGAGGTCGTCACACTCAACTGCCAGTACGACGGCAACTTTCCCGCTCGTCTCCCCGAGCCCACAGCCGAGAACCTCGAAGACCTCCAGACTGCTGTCGAGTCTACTGACGCTGACTTAGGTGTCGCACACGACGGCGACGGAGACAGGATGGCGGCTGTCGACGAGAACGGGGAGTACGTCGAGCCCGACCGTCTTATGGCACTCTTCGCGCGCAACGAGGACGCCGACACAGTCGTAGCTCCTCTCAACACGAGTCTCGTGGTCGACCAGGTCGCCGAGGTCGTGAGGACACAGGTCGGAGACGTCCACGTCGCACAGAAGCTAAAGGAGACCGGCGGCGACTTCGGGGGCGAGCCTTCGTGCTCTTGGATATTCCCCGACGAGACCTACTGTCCCGACGGCGTCTTAGCCGCCGCGAAGGTCGTCGACCTCGTGTCTGACTCCTCGAAGTCGCTGTCTCAGCTATCCGACTCGTTACCGTCATATACCGTCCGCAGAGCCAACTTCGACTGCCCCGACGACTCGAAGGACGGTGTAATGTCGAGGGTCGCAGAGACCGCCGAGTCGGAGTACGGCGACTACACCGACATAGACGGCGTGCGTGTCGAGACCGACAAGGGCTGGTTCCTGATACGTCCGAGCGGTACCGAGCCCCTGATACGTCTCAACGCCGAGTCAGGCGACGAGGACGACGCCGACTACCTCTTCGAGTCGGCGAAGGAGATACTCAGAGACGCTCTCGAAGCCGAATCCGAGACAGAAAGATGACAGACACTGACACAGATACACAGGGATACTGGTGTGACTCCGCCTCGGAGTCGAAGGACGCCGACGAGATAGCTGAGAGGGTCGAGAGTCTCACAGCCGAGACGCCGAGAGAGCTCAGCCGCGACTGTGTCGACTCTGGCTTCGTCGACGACGTGGACGAGTACTACGATCTCCTTCACGAAGTCTGTCTGAAGCTTGCGAGACGGGAGGTGGAGTCGAGGCTCGGAGCCGTAGACGCCGACCTCGTCAATGCGGTTCGGTCTCTCGAAACTACCGAGGAGGCACTCAACGAGATAGACGAGAGGATACGTGACTGGGAGTCGGGATCGGCGGGTGAAGACCCCGAGATACTACATGAGTTCCGTGAGACAGCCGAAGACCTCAGAGAGACAGCCGAAGAACTCCGTGAGTTCATAGAGACAGAGGCGTGGGAGGTCGCCCCGAATCTCTCGAACCTCGCGGGACCCTTCCTCGCTGCACGTCTCATATCGCTCGCCGGAGGTCTCGAAGACCTCGCGAGGAAGCCGAGTAGCACCCTCCAGGTACTTGGGGCGGAGGACGCTCTCTTCCGACATCTCCAGTCGGGGACGCCACCCCCCAAACACGGCGTCATATTCACACATCCCTACGTCAGGAACACCTCTCCCGACGAGAGAGGCAGCGCGTCACGTGCTCTCGCGGGGAAGCTCACGATAGCCGCTAGGGTCGACTACTACTCGGACTCGGGCGACCTGCGTGAGAGCCTCGCTGAGGAGCTAGACGAGAAGATAGAGAGGATAAGACAGAGATGACACGAAATATTAGATGGCTCGAAAAGGGAGAAAACGAGTATCCCGCTACCGAGGGGGAACGCGTGAGCGACGAGGAGATGGTCGAGAGCCTGCGCGTCTGGAACCCCCATGACAGCAAGCTCGCCGCCCTCCTCGTGAAGGGATACGACGATGAAGTCCCTCTGAGTCCCGAGACGAAGGTACTCTACCTCGGCGCGGCGGCGGGTACGACTCCGTCTTACGTTGCCGACGTCACCAAGGTCGTCTACGGTGTCGAGATCGCTCCGCGTCCGTCACAGAGACTTATCGAGGTCGCCGAGTCACGCGAGAACCTCATGCCCGTGGTAGCCGACGCGCGTAAGCCCGAGGAGTACACGCCCCTCGTCGAGAAGGTCGACCTCCTCTACCAGGACGTCGCTACGAGGGATCAGGCACATGTCGCAGTCGAGAACTCGAAGTTCCTCAGAGACGGTGGGAGGCTGTGTATGATGGTCAAGGCGAGGAGTGAGGACGTCACAGCCGACCCCGAGGAGGTCTACGAAGAGGTCGCCGAGAGTCTCGAGGAGGCATACGAGGTCGAGGAGGTAGTCGACCTAGAGCCCTTCTACTCCGACCACGCGTGTGTCCTCGGACGGCTTAGGGAGACTGACTGATGTCCGACCCCGAGTCCCAGTCCCAGTCCCAGCCTCACGACGGCTTCGACGTCGGTGTGGAGACGACTGCGAGGCTCCATTTCGGCTTCGTCAACCTGTCTCTCGCACGCAGACGTATATACGGAGGCGTGGGAGTCGCAGTCGACCGTCCTCACGCAGTCTTGAGAGCGCGCCGATCAGACGAAGTCTCGGTCACGCGCTCCGGGCTCGGTTCTGAGTATGACACCGACTTCACGGGGATCGAGAGTTACGCTCGTAGGGCTGTCTCCCTACTCGGCGTAGACGGTGTCGAGATAGAAGTCGAGAGACATATCCCGAGACACGTGGGTCTTGGAAGCGGGACACAGATCGCCCTCGGTGTCCTGAGATGCGTCGCCGAAGCCCACGGCGTCGAATCCGACCTCAGAACTCTCGCGCCCGAGATGGGACGCGGCGGAAGGTCGGGTGTAGGGGTCGCTTGTTTCGAGTCGGGCGGATTCGTCCTCGACGCCGGACATCCCTCCGAGAGATTCACGTCACGGAGTCCTGAGAGGGGCGACTGGGAGGTACCGCCCGTCGTCGCCCGCCACAACCTCCCCGATGACTGGAGGTTCGTGGTCGTAGTCCCCGAGGCAGAAGAGGGTAAACACGGTGACGAGGAGGAGACTAGCATAAGACGTGTCATAGAGAGCGCCGATCCCTCTGTGGCGGACGAGATCAGTAACGTCGTCCTCGACCGTGTCCTTCCCGGTGTCGCGTCGGGAGACATAGACGAGTTCGGCGCGGGTGTCGAGGAGATAGGCAGACTCAACGGCGCGTGGTACACGAGGTTCCAGGGAGGCGTCTACCGTGAGGAGTCGAAGCCGGTCGTAGAAGAGCTAAGGAGTCTGCCGGCTGTCAAGGGGGTCGGACAGTCGTCGTGGGGTCCATCTGTCTACGGCGTCACGACAGAAGACCGCGCCGTGGAAGTCGCCGGCGCAGTCGACGGCGAAGAAAGAGAGGTCTACGTTGCCGAGCCCGACAACACCGGACACGAACTCGTGTGAAGTATAGACTAATCGCCGTCTGACTCACCGAGTATCTCCGAGATACGTCTTCTGAGTGACCTGTCTTTCTGTGTCTCGACCTTCTTGGTGAGGTAGTAGGCTGACTCGCCGTCGCGGTAGTACGAGTCGATCCTCTTCTGTATCTCGAAGCCGAGGTGTTGGTAGAAGCCGACCGCGTTCTCGTTCGTCGTCCTAGTGTGACACGAGACACGTCCGTGGCTCTCCTCCGTCTTATGGACGAGGCTCTCGCCCACTCCCTTGCCTCTGTACCTCGGGTCGACTCCCAGGAAGAGTATGTAGCCGTCGCTTCTCACGGTGATGAATCCCGCGACAGTCTCGTTCCCCCCTCTCTCACCCTCACCGTTCGTCATCTCGGCGGCTGTGTCGATATAGAGATGACATTCGTTTTTGGTGTAGGCACGTGAGAAGAAGTCCCAAGTCTGGCGGAGGTAGCCGTCACGGCGTCTTATCCTCTCTTTGAGACTCCAGACCCTGTCGAGGTACTCGGACTCCCCACCGCTTTCCTTTACGTGCTTCACGTCACTTCACGTCTACACATGGTCTATAATCTAACATAACTCCACCGCCTCGTGTCTTCTCAGACGTGAACCTTGACCTCACCCTCACGAGTGATACCGACCTCGACATCCGAGACGAGGCTCCTGCCGTCGACGACTCCCTCGGTTCTGAGATGCTCGTAGAGATGACTGTATAGCTCTGGCTCACAGTACTCTATCTTGACCCCCGTCTCGTCGCCCTTCTCGTAGACCTCGTCGACGAGGTCACGTATGTCGGCTCCCTCCTCGGCTGTCACGCTCGCGGGCGACCTGAGGAGACGTGCGACTTCGAGCGTCCGACGAGCCTTCTCTATGTTGTCACGCGCCGCGGACTCGACCGCGCTCACGTTCGCCGCAGTAGTCCCGAGCTCTTCGGCGACCTCCTCCTGTGTCAGCCCCTCCTCACGTAGTCGCAGAACCTCTATCTGTCTCTGGGTGAGTACAGTCGAGTCGGCGTCCATGGTGTATAAACAGTTTTGTTTAAAATAAACTTTAAGGTTAACCACATGAGTTTGTGTAGCATGGACAGAAGGAGTTTCCTGAGGACGGCTGGAGCCACGGCGGCTGCGGGTCTCGCGGGATGTACGACGGGTGGGGGAGGTGGGTCGAGTTCGGCGGGAGACGTCTATCTTCTCTCAGCGGGGAGTCTCTCGGTGATACTCGGCGACAATATAGGCGGGTCTTTCGAGGAGGAGACGGGTATAGAGTTCCAGGGCGAGTTCCACGGCTCGAACGCTGTGATGCGTTTCATAACCTCGGGGCAGAAGTCCCCCGATGTCGCCGCGAGTGCCGACGCCTATCTCCTGCGTGACGAACTCAAGCCCGACTACGCGACGTGGGACGTCGTCTTCGCGTCTAACTCGGTCGGTATCACGTACAACCCCGAGACTGAGGTCGGCAAGAGGCTCGAAGACGGCGATCCGTGGTACGAGGCAGTTGCCGAAGCCGACTCCGAGATAGCGAGGAGCGACCCCGACCTCGACCCCCTCGGATACAGGACTGTCCAGATGTTCAAGCTAGCCGAGGATTACTACGGAATCAAGGGTCTCGCCGACGACCTCACAGACCGTCTCGTGGTCGATCCCCAGGAGGCACATCTCTTGGCGAGCATAGAGACGGGAGACAGAGCCGCCGCAGTCTGTTATAAGAACATGGCGGTCGACCACGGTCTGCCCTTCGTCTCTCTCCCCGACGAGCTAAACTTCTCGAACCCCGAGTACGCCGACCATTACGCGAGCGTCGAGTACACCACAGACAAGGGTGAGACTTTTAAGGGAACACCCGTTCTGTACAACGCTACCGTGCTCGAAGACGCTGACAGCCCCGAGAACGGAAGACGTTTCATAAGATATCTTCTCCAGAACTCAGATGTTCTCAGTGAGAACGGACTCATAGTCGACGACAGATTCCCGATAGAGAAGGGCGAGGTTCCCGAAGAGGTGATTCCGTGAGTCAGAGACGCGAGAGAGAGAAGCCTTCACGTATCTTCTCGATCCCGGGCGACTACACCGTATTCGGTCTCCTCGGAGCTGTCTTAGCCGTCTATGTCCTCTATCCCTTCGTGACCTTCTTCGCGGGCGCCCAGAACGTCACAGTCGCCGACTTCACGCGTCCCGAGATAGTCTCGGCAGTCAAGTACTCTCTCACGACAGCACCCGTTTCGACGGCTATCGCGACAGTCTTCGGTGTACCCCTCGCCTACTTCCTCTCACGCACCGATTTCAGGGGTAAGCTACTCGTCGAGTCGGTAGTCGTTCTTCCGCTGGTTCTCCCGCCCGTAGTCGGAGGCGTGATGCTTCTCACGGGCTTCGGAAACTTCACTCCGGTGGGTGAGATAGCCAACTCGCTTGGACTGAGTCTCACCAACTCGTACGTCGGTATACTCTTCGCTCAGACCTTCGTGGCGTCGCCGTTCGTCGTCATAACATCGCGTGCGGGCTTCGACTCCGTAGAGGAGTACGAGAGGGCTTCGAGGAGTCTCGGTAAGGGACCTGTCGAGACATTCTTCCGGGTCTCGCTCCCTCTGGCGAGCGGAAACATACTCGCGGGTGTCGTCCTGACCTTCGCGCGGTCACTTGGCGAGTTCGGCGCGACTATGATGACGGCTTACAACCCCCACACTATGCCGACACAGATCTGGGTCACATTCATGTCGAGAGGTGTCTTCGCGACACTTCCTATCGTAGTGATACTCGCGTCTGTGGGGCTCACGGCTGTCGTGGGTATAAGATACTTCGGAAAGACTCTAGGGATGAGCCGATGATAAGCCTCGAAGACGTAACCAAGGAGTACGACGGATTCAGTCTGGGTGCCGACCTCGACCTCACCGACGGCGTCACAGCCGTCATAGGACCCAGTGGGAGCGGGAAGTCTACACTTCTGGAGATAATCGCTGGGTTCGAGACCCCCGACTCGGGGTCGGTAAGCCTCGGTGGCAGACGTCTCGACGGAGTCGCGCCCGAGGACAGGAACGTCGGGACTGTCTTCCAGAGGCCCACTCTCTTCCCTCATCTCTCCGTAAGGCAGAACATAGAGTACGGAGCCGAGTTCGAGACTGAGGAGATACGTCAGCTGTGTGACCTGCTTGAGATAGAGTCTCTCTTCGAGTCGGAAAGATCTCCGGAGACCCTCTCAGGAGGCGAGAAGAGACGTGTCTCCGTAGCTAGAGCGGTCGTAGCTGACCCCGACGCACTCCTCCTCGACGAGCCGACGACGGGTCTCGACGAGCCGATACGCCGACGCCTCAGGTACGAGCTCAGACGCGTCCTCTCCGACCTCGACGTGCCGTGTGTCTATGTCACCCACGACCAGAATGAGGCGTCCGTAGTCGCCGACTCGGTAGTCGTGATGAGGGACGGAGACGTGGTTCAGCAGGGAAGTTACGAGAAGATACTTGACTCTCCGCGTAACGAGTTCGTCGCCGACTTCGTCGGAATAGACAACCTGATAGACGGGGAGGTCACCGAGGTTGCCGGAGGACGGACAGCCGTCGACATAGGCGTAGCGGAGGTTGAAGTCGAGGTCGAGACTACACAGACGCCGAGTCCGAGTCCCGGGTCAGACGTCTCCGTCGGAGTTCCCTCGGAGTCAGTGGGGGTACTCGACGCGGGAAGCGACGGAGGACATCCGTCGGTCAACTCCCTCGACTGTGTAATCGAACGCGTCGTGCCTGAGAGGGGATCGAAGACGGTCTTCCTCGACTGTCGAGGCTCCGACCGTCTCAGACTCAGAGCAAAGACCGACCTCCCGAGCGGGATAGACGAGGGAGACGAGGTCACAGTCGAGTTCGACCCCTCCGACGCCGTGGTTGTGTAGAAATATAGAAAGAAAAATATACGCTCGTCAAGTATATTCGAGTAAGCGAGGGCCGGTAGCTTAGCCTGGCTTAAAGCATCGGGCTTTTAAGCCTTGTCAGATCACATGGCAGAAGAACACCCCAAACAGAAAGGCATTAAGACAGAAGCCATACTCCTCTCGGAGTTGGTCAAGAGGGATCTGACTGTCTTAACGCCGTTTGGGGACAATGAGAGATACGACTTCGTAGTTGAAGTCGAGGGTATCTTCCATCGTGTACAGGTCAAAACCGGACGATGGGAAAACGGAGGTGTAGTCTTCGAGACCCGAAGTACGGGGATTCACACCTACAAGACAGTACGTGACACCTATCAGGGTGACGCGGATCTCTTCGGTGTGTATTCATACGAGGAAGACACCGTATACATGGTTCCGGTTCACGAGACGGGGTCATCGCAGATGAAGCTCCGTGTCGACGATCCCGGTATCAACTCGCCCAATATAAACTGGGCTGACGACTACACCCTCGACTCTTGGATCGAAGGTCTGTAAGGCGAAGACACCCGAGGACCACGGGTTCAAATCCCGTCCGGCCCGTAACGGAGTGAGGTAACCGACGATTTTGAACCAGGGAAGGAACTGACCGTAGTTCAAATCCCGTCCGGCGCGTAACGCAACTAACTCAGACATCAGAGAACAACCCTTTTGGTGGACTGAGGGGTATTCCGCGTATGGCTAACTCGTCTTCTGATACATCTTCTGACTCCGGCGGTGGAGACCCCGAGGAGTCGGTCCGTAAGGCTGTCGAAAGGTCATAGTCGGGAGCTCCCGCCGCGGGAGCCGTGGTGCGTGACAGGTTCGAGACCGACGAGGTCTTTCAGCGTATACTTGCCGACGCAGACCACGAGATTGACACGGGCTTACGTGAGCTCTTCTACAAGGCGGTTTTCGCGGGATTCATAGTCGCGGGTGTCGTCTGGATCGACTTCGCGGCGCGTGACACCGTCTCACGTCTCGTGATAATCTATATGGGCTTCCTAGCGATACCCTCGGGGAACCTGTTCCACGTCGTCGTCTCGTTTACCGAGATGGTCTTTCTGGTTCTCGAAGGTCATATACGGTTCGTGGCGGGGTTCTCCAACTTCGTCCTTCCCGTTCTCATGGGTAACACAGTCGGCGGTGTCTTACGTTGAGACAGGCGCAAAGCCCCGTCCTTCAGGGCGGGGATACGCGCCGTAAACTTGGTTTGTCTTCGGCACACGGTGCATAGCCCGATATTCCCACCGGAAGTGCGTAACCATTTTGCCTACTACTGTCGATATACAACTGTAACCGTGGTCACGACGACCGTCACCGTCAAGTTCCACAACCCGTCGCTATCCCGGCAAAAGGAGTGGCAACGCGCCGCACGTCTCTACCAGGACACCAAGCAGTTTTGTATCGACGGGTGGGAGAACGGCGACTTCGACAAGTCCGTGACCACGGCCAGCATCGACAACGACCTCTACTCGGCCATCCAAAATCAGGCCATCCGCGAAGCGAAGGCCGACCATCAAAAGGACGGGGACGTTCAGTACCGGCAGAGCCAGCCGTTCGCCCTCAACAACCAGAATTGGGAAATCGACACCACCGAGGACGGCTCGGTCGTCGTCGGCTTCCCCTGCATCTCTGGGTGGTGGTACACACCCGTCGAAGTCTACGACGACGTGGACGACGCCGTTCGCCGTGTCCTTGACGGCGAGGCCGACAAGACCCGGCTACAGGTCTACCGCCGGGGGGACGACTGGTACTGCACGTTCAACGTCGAGTACGACACCGATCCCGATGGAGAGACAGCCATAGGCGTGGACGTGGGTCACAACCACCTGCTCGCGGCTCATGCCGCCGACGTGGGCGAGTCGATGCTGGTGTCCGGTCGAGAGGCGAAGTACGTCCGACGACGCTTTCGTTCCCTGCGCGAGTCGCTTCAGGAAGCGGGTGCGCTTCGCGCACTCAACCGCGCAGATGACAAAGAAAGCCGCCGGATTCGTGACCTCAACCACACAGCCTCCCGCCGCCTTATCGACTGGGCACAGCAGTTCGAGAACCCCGTTCTCCGCCTCGAAGACCTTGAAGGAATCCGTGACGGCGGCGACTGGCGCGGTGTCCACTCGTGGCACTTTCACCAGTTGCAGGAGTTCATCATCTACAAGGCCGAACGTGCTGGTATCCGGGTTGAGAAGGTAGACCCGGAGGACACCAGCCAGCGGTGTTCGGCCTGTGGTGAGTACGGCCACCGAGACGGCGACCACTTTTCTTGCCCAGAATGTGGCCGTGGGCGTCACGCCGACCTAAACGGGGCGGAGAACATCGCACAACGGGAGGGTGAACCATGCACGGCGTAGCAGTTCGGCTGACGCGAACCGTGCGGCCTCGCGGGTTGAAGAACCCGCCGTCTTCGACGCCCGGCGTGACCGGGGAGGAAGGCCGCTTTGACACGGCTGTACGCGCTGGAACGCACACCGTTGGTCACAACTCGGTGGCAACCTATGACGCTCCACGCGAAAGCGTACTTGAGAGCCGAGGAAACGCGCAACCTGAATATCCCCTTCGGGGAATCCTCGCCCTTTAGGGCGGGGAGGATGTCAATCGTCACTGCCGTCAACTACTTCCAGGCTACACAGAGACGTGTCGAGGTCGCACGTGGAGACGCCGAGGATCAGCTGCGTATGACTGAGTGGCTCTTCGGTAGCTTAGCCGGAAGGTCATACGTCCCTTCTAACTCTAACTCTAACCCAGACTCAGACTCAGACTCAGACGGCTGATACGACAAAGACAAAGAACAAGGACGGACAAAGACCCGAGACCCGAGAAGAGAAGACTTAACTCGTAACTCGATCATATTCTTACAGTGTCTCAATACGAACTCTACGCCGTACTTACGGTGGTCTTACTACCCTTCGTCGGTGCTCTCGTCTACCCCTACATCCACAGGGCTGTTGGTGAGCGCGCGGCTTACTTTGCCACTCTCGTGGCGTCTGTCTCATTCGGACTCGTCGTCTGGCTCTACACGGCTCAGCGCGGAGTCGTGGGTGTCGACTGGATTCCGACCTATTCTATACGTCTCTCGTTCCTACTCGACGGTCTGTCTCTCATGATGGGAGGCATTGTCTCGGGCGTCGGTGTTCTGATCACAGTCTACGCACGTGGATATATGCACGGCGAGGATCGGCAGGGACGTTTCTTCGCCTACCTACTCGGATTCATGGGCTCGATGCTCGGTGTAGTCTTCTCTAACAGCCTCGTTCTTCTCTTCGTCTTCTGGGAGCTCACTTCTTTCACGTCTTTCATGCTCATAGGCTTCTACACTCACGACTCCGACTCTGTCTACGGAGCGCGTAAGAGCATGGTTATAACCGTCTCGGGAGGTCTCTTCATGCTCGTCGGCTTTCTCCTGATACATCTCGTCACCGGAAGCTTCTCTTTAGCCGAGATAACCTCCTCGTCTCTGTCTCCGTCTCTCGCGGAAAGTCCCCTCTACTTGCCTATACTCGTACTCGTCCTCCTCGGAGCCGCGACTAAGAGCGCGCAGGTGCCTTTCCATATCTGGCTTCCGAACGCGATGGAAGCACCCACTCCCGTATCGGCATTCCTCCATTCTGCGACTATGGTGAAGGCAGGGGTCTACCTACTCGGAAGACTCTCTCCCGCTCTCTCGGGTTCGAGTTTCGAGTGGACCCTCGTCGTAAGTCTTCTCGGAATGGTGACCATGACAGCCGCGGCTGTTCTCGCAGTCGGAGCCACCGACATAAAGGAGCTTCTCGCCTACTCGACGGTGAGTCATCTCGGACTCATAACCGCGACCTTCGGATTCGCGAACAAGATAGGTGCGGAGGCGGGCGTATTCCATATACTCAACCACGCGACCTTTAAGGCGACCCTCTTCATGGTCGCGGGAATAGTAGCCCACTCGGTCGGGACTCGTAGTATTGACGACCTCGGCGGTCTACGTCACCGTATGCCGTTTGTAGCCGCTTTCGCGGGGATAGCGTCGCTGTCGATGGCAGGTGTACCCCCCTTCAACGGCTTCTACTCGAAGGAGTTCCTCTATGAGGCGTCCTTAGAGATGTCTCACACGGTTTCGTGGGGGTGGATATTCCCCGTCGTCGCTGTCGCCGGCTCGGTCTTCACATTCGTCTACTCGATGGGGTTCTTCTTCCGTGTATTCTGGGGCGAAGAGACCGAGTACATACGGAACCACGGCTTCCACTCTCCCTCAGTCCCCTCGCTCGTACCTCCCGGGATTCTTGTTGTTGTAATCGGAGTCATAAGCGTAGATCCGACAGTAGCCGCCGACTTAGTCGTCACCGAAGCTATAGGCTCTGTCTACGGTCACTCAGTCGAGTTCCATCCCCATCTTCCGACATCGTTGACCACTGCTTTCGGGATGAGCATACTCACGGTTCTGATCGGAGTAGCTCTGTACACGAGGTACGATCTCATCCACCGCTCGGTAAGATGTCTCCTCGACTCGGAGCCTCGTCTCACCGTCAACTACTACTACGACGGCTTCATGTCTACCGCGCCACGTCTCTCGAAGGCGACCGTCGACAGGATAGACAAAGGGTATCTCAGAACCTATGTCACATTGATGCTTCTCTCGACTGTCGTAGTAGCAGTCGCGGGATACGTAGTCGGTGACGTCTTTCCAGTTTCGTCTTCGTTTTCGTTAGCTTTCAGTCCCGATACAGCTTCCCTCGTAGGTGTTCTACTTCTTACAGTGATCGCGAGCATAGCAGTCCTGTTTGCACCATCACATATAGCGGGTGTTCTGATGCTTTCGATAATCGGATTCATGGTCGGTATCTTCTATGTGATAGCCTCGGCACCCGATCTCGCTATAACACAGATAGTAGTCGAGACGGTGACACTCGTCTTCTTCCTCGTAGTTCTCCAAAGACTCCCCGCGTTTTACCAGGAGAGAAAGCCAGGGATAGACAGGGAGCGCGACCTTCTAATCTCTCTCCTAGTCGGAGCCACAGTCTTTGTGACTGTGATAGGAGCGAGATCCGGAACGTCTAGTGTACCCAAGATATCCGATTACTTCATAGAGAACTCCGTAGAACTCGGAGGTGGACACAACGTCGTGAACGTCATACTCGTTGACTTCAGGGGTTTCGACACTCTCGGTGAGTCGGCTGTGGTCATGATGGCTGCGCTCGGAGTCATAACACTCATAGCTTCGAGGACGAAGTCGGGAGGTGGTTCGGAGTGACGACACTCATTCTCAAGACGACTTCGAGGGTCGTTCTACCTCTCATAATTCTATACTCGTTCGCTCTGTTCCTCCAGGGGCACAGCCTCCCCGGCGGCGGCTTCATAGCAGGGGTTCTAACCTCGATAGGCATAACTCTCGTCTATCTCGCCTACGACATCGACTACCTTGAGGAGCATATACTCAACGAGGAAGACGTCGGAATACCCGCTCTACCTGACATAGTCGACAGATACAGGACGGTCTTCGGAGCGGGTCTCAGTCTGATACTCGTAAGCGGTCTCGTATCGGTGGCACTCGGCTTTCCGTTCCTGACACAGGACTACACAGAGGCTGTAATACCTGTGTATGGACACGTCGAGTTAGCCTCAGCAGTAGTCTTCGACCTGGGTGTCTATGCGGTCGTAGTCGGTGCACTCCTCACCGTCATCTCAGTAATGGGGGGATCGTCGTGAGTCTCGTAACATTCATGATCGCCCTCACTCTGGGTGTGATGTTCACATCGGGTACCTATCTCCTCCTCCAGAAGGACGTCGTAAGGGCTATCTGGGGTGTCACGATCATAAGCCAGGCAGCCAACGTCTATCTCATAACTATGGGTGGTATAGGAGGCATAGCACCGATAGTAGGAGTAGGAGTAGGAGACGGCTCCGGGTACACAGACCCTCTCGTACAGGCACTCGTACTTACTGCGATAGTCATAGGATTCGGAGTCACGTCTTTCGCTCTTGTCCTCACCTACCGTCTCTACGAGGAACACGGTACAATAAACCTATATGAGCTTGGAGGTGGTGACTGAATGACTGTCGAACTCCAGATACTCGGTGCTGGAAGCCTCGGGAGTCTCTTAGGAGGTCTCTTCTCCCACTCTGGAACCGATGTCAGACTCGTGGGACGCGAGCCACATGTCACGAGGATAAGAGACGACGGACTCCGCATAACGGGAGAGTACGACATGACTTCTTACCCCGAGGCGGCGACTTCTCCCGCGGAGGCGGAGGTAACAGTCGTCACTGTCAAGAGCTACGACACCCAGGAGGCGGCGCGCTCAGTCGAGGGCCTCCAGGAAGTAGTCGTGAGTCTCCAGAACGGGATGGGTAACGAGGAGACTCTTGAGAGAGTATGCTCAAACTCCGAGGTGCTCGCGGGAACTGCGACGTATGGAGCGCGTATCGAGGAGCCGGGTGTCGTGAGATGTACCGGAAGAGGTGAGATAGAGATAGGTGACCCCGAAGGGGGCGAGTCTGACGCAGCGAAGGAGTTCGCCGGGACAGTCTCAGACGGCGAAGTCGAGGTCGATCTGAGGGACGACATGCCGGAGAGACTCTGGTCGAAGACGGCTGTCAACGCAGGTATAAACCCGGTTACAGCAATCACACGTCTCACGAACGGTGAGGCAGTCGACGACCCCGAACTACGCCGTACCATAGAGGAAGCAGCGAAAGAAGTCGAGGATGTCGCGTCGGAACACGGTGTCAGCATAGACAGTGCCGCCGAGAGAGCCGTCGACGTGGCGCGTTCAACCGCCGATAACGAGTCGAGTATGCTTCAGGACATAAAAGCCGAGAGAAGAACCGAGATCGACTCCATAAACCGATACGTAGTGAGGAAAGCCGACGAAGAAGACGTGTCTTCGGGTCTAAACAGGAGACTTGCGGCTCTCGTGAGAGGCATAGAGAAGTCGTATCTTACTGATACTGAGTCTGAGTATCTCACTGGGGATGGATACGGGAACAAGAATGAAAATAATAACGAGAGTGAGAAAGAGAGCGAGAACCAGAAAGACGAGGTGGTAGAATGATGCTGACGCTGACACCAATCATCTTCGACAGCCACGTCGCCATACTCCCTATGCTCTCGGCTCTGGTAGCCGGAGTCGGATCTCTGATTCTGAGACGCCGTCCGTCGGCACAGAAGGCTGTGGCTCTACTCGGAGGAGTCGCTGTCTTCGTCTCGTCTCTCGTCGTAGCCGACGCCGCGAGGAGCCGCACACTCGTCTACCGTCTCGGCGACTGGAAGCCACCCTTCGGAATAGTGCTTGAGATCGACGCCCTCTCGGGATTCATGATGGCGTTCTCATCCTTCGTGATGCTCGTCGCACTCATCTACTCACTCGACTCCATACCGGCTGAGGGCAGAAGAAGATCCTACTACGCCCTCTGGCATTTCCTCGGACTCGGTATAATGGGAGCCTACTCGACGGGGGACATATTCAACCTCTTCGTCTGGTTTGAGGTTCTCCTGATGTCGTCTTATATACTCGTCGTCTTCTACTCAAACCCCGACGACACGAGAGCGGGACTTCACTATGTCATCATAAATCTCATAGGCTCTGCTGTGATGCTCCTTGCGATAGGAGGCATATACTCGTCTGTCGGCACACTCAACATGGCACATATCGCACAGCGTCTCTCGACCGGAACACACACGCCAGCCGTCTATGGACTTAGCGGCATACTTCTCACTGTCTTTCTCCTCAAGGCGGGCGCAGTACCTCTCCATTTCTGGGTTCCGGAAGTCTATCCCGCGTCACCGTCTCCCGTTGCGGCTGTACTCGCAGGTGTCGTCAAGAAGGTGGGAGTCTACGCCGTGATACGTCTCTATGTCACGGTCTTCGCACCCCTCAACGACTTCTTCTTCCCAGTAATCCTAGTAGTCAGCCTCGCGTCTGTAGTATACGGAGGATGGGCAGCACTTTCACGTGACAGTCTTCTCGACGTTCTCTCCTACTCGTCAGTAGCACAGGTCGGCTTTATCTTCCTCGGAGTAAGCGTGGGGCTCTCCGACGCTCCCGCAGACCTCCGCGTTCTGGGTGTCACCGCAGCACTCGTCTACTCGCTCAACCACTCACTCATAAAGTCGCTCCTCTTTCTCGTCGCAGGCTATATATCTGACGAGACGGGTACGACGAACTTCGCCGAACTCGGCGGTATCTTCGAGACGAACCGTGTCCTGTCTTATTCGTTCCTCGTCGGTGGGTTAGCACTAATAGGAATACCGCCCCTCAGCGGATTCTTCGGAAAGCTTCTCGTGCTCGACTCAGGAGTGAGTCTTACCCAATACACCGACGTAGTCCCCGTATACGTACCCGTTTCTGTCGTCGGAGGCGCACTCGTGGGCTCGATCCTCACGGTTCTCTACATATCGAGGACATGGTCGTCGGCGTTCTGGGGAGAAAAAGGAGACTCGGTCGGGACGCTCGGGAAGCCGTCACTCAGAATTATACTGCCCGTCGTGGTTCTCGCACTCTCCGTACTCATCGCTGGCATCGTGTTCGATCCCGTACTTAGCTACGCACAGAATGCCGCACATGCCGCCGTCGACAGTCAGACGTATATAGATGCAGCCCTAAACGGAGGTGTAAGTAAATAGATGAGAAACTGGCTCGTCTCAGCCGGGGTTCTCGGCGTGGTCTGGATAATTCTGCACTCGGCTTTTGGTCTCGGAGGCGTCCTATCGGGCGTAGTCCTCGGGACAGCCGCTATACTCCCGTTCAGGAGGATGTATCCCGGCGAGACGAGTCTCGTCTCGGTCGCAAAGGGGATTCCGCCGCTCGCCGTCTACATCGCCATATTCACGAAGGACGTACTCGTCTCGAACGTAGATGTCGCGTGGCGTGTCCTCTCGCCGTCGATGCCGATAAACCCGACGGTGATAGAGCTTCCGTTACGTGTCGAGTCCGACGCCGCCGTAGCTATGATAGCCAACTCGATAACCCTCACTCCGGGTACGCTCACGATGGACTACGACGAGGAGAGCCACTCACTCTACGTACACACCATGACAGGCGAGGACATAACCGGTCCCGTGAGAGTCTGGGAGAAGTACGCCATGAGAGTATTCGATAGGAACTCTGAGGATAGACAGGACTCGGAGGTGTGATAAGATGGATCTGATGAGTCTCGACGCAGTGGTTCTCTCCACGGGTCTCGTAGTGACCCTACTCACTGTCGGTGTCGGGTACAGGGTCATAAGAGGACCTACTGTACCTGACAGAGTGGTCGCGCTTGATGTCATAAGTACCCATTTTGTCGCACTCGTCGCACTCTTCTCACTCTACACGCGGAGTGGCTTCTACATAAACGCCGCAGTCGTGATAGCAGTCATAGGGTTCGTCTCGACAGTAGCGTCCGCGAAGTACCTCATAGACGACAGGATGTTATCCGACTAATATGATGAAGATGATACCCATACCCATATCAGCCTCACCAGCCGCCACGACTCAGTCGCTCTTAGTAACAGTACTCACCTCAGTACTCGTTTTATTCGGTCTCTTCTTCCTCGTGACGGGAACAGTCGGACTTCTACGTATGCCCGACGTATATAACAGAATGCATGCCACTACGAAGTCGACGACACTCGGTGCTTCGTCATTACTTCTCGCCAACTTCGTCTACTTTGGTTCAAGTTCTAACGGACTCCGAGCTCTTCTCGGCGTAGTCTTTCTCTTTCTCACGGCTCCCACAGGAGCACATATGATATCCAGAAGTGCACAGAGGATGGGTGTCGACTTCTACGGAGACGCTGACTGGCCTGAAGATGAGTAAGAAGACGAAAGCAGTTAGTGTTAGTTATTCACCGTCAAGTCAAGACCCGAGGCTAGACTCTCGAATGTCTCCTCTTCAGGGACATAGTCGACGTCTATGCCGACTGACTCCGCAGTCTCACGTGTCGGCTCCCCTATCGCACCGACGAAGACGCCGTCGTTGTCGTTGTCGTTGTCGTTACCGTTGAGCTTTTCGATGAACTCCTCTTTCTCACCCACAGAGTCCGCGGCTTCTAAGAGATGTTCGACCGTCAGAGAGGACGTGAAGAGGACTGCGTCGACCTCGCCTTCTAAGACGCCTTCGACAGTCTCGTCTCCGCCTCCCTCGGGTCTCACTAACTCGTAGAGTACCGTCTCGTGGACGAAAGCACCTTTGTCGTTGAGTCCGTCGATGAGTTTCTGAGAGCCGTGGTCACTCCTCGCGACCTCGACCTTCTTCTCCTCGACTTCGTCGCCGAGGCACTCGACGAGTCCCGTGCTCGTGTACTCGTCGGGGACTACCGAGACTTCGACTCCTCTTTCTTCGAGGGCGTCACGTGTCTTGGGACCTATCGCACAGACGTGTGTAGACTCCAGATCCTCGGGATCGAGAGACGACAACGACAGAGCGAGGTCGACGCCCGTGACGCTCGTAAGGATCGTGTATTCTGCCGAGGTAAAAGGAGTCTCCGACGTCGCTCGGGGTTCGAGGAGAGGGTCGCTCAAGACCTCGTGTCCCATGCCTTCGAGGAGTTCGACGCTCTCGTCCTCACGTCTACCCGACGGACGGAATATAGCTACTCTCAGCCTGTCTGCCTCGGTATCCGTGTCAGTCTCAGCCTCAGTCTCAGCCTCAGTATCAGTATCTGTCTTAGTCGTCATCTTAGAGTATGAGGTCATCTATCTCGTCGCGCACCTTAACTACGTCGCCTATAACCGTTATAGCCGGCGACTCTATCCCCTCGTCCCTCGTCCTCTCGACTATGTTTTCGAGGCTCCCTGTCACGTACTTCTCGCCGTCACGTGTCGCTTTCTCGACCATCGCGGCTGGCGTACTCGCGTCGACCCCGTGTTGCGTGAGTGCTTCGACGTTGTCGGGGAGACGTCTGACCCCCATCAGGATTACGAGTGTTCCTCCTGCTTCTATGTTACGTGCGAGGGCTTCCCAGTCGATTGCACTCTCCTCCTTAGTGGGGTCTTCGTGTCCCGTAATTACGGTAAAGCTCGAAGAGTGGTTTCTGTGTGTCAGAGGTATTCCTGAGACCCCAGAGGCGGCGACGACGCTCGTGACTCCCGGAACTATCTCGAACTCGACGTCCTCGGAGGCGAGATGTTCCGCCTCCTCTCCGCCTCTCCCGAATACATCGGGGTCTCCGCCCTTGAGACGCACTACAGTCTTCCCCTCGCGCGCCTCGTCGACCATCAGCGAGTTGATCTCGTCCTGTGGAGTCGTCTTTCCGTCGGGTCTCTTTCCGACGTTTACGACATCGGTCGAGTCGGGTATCAGGTCGAGAACACCGTCGTCGACTAGAGAGTCGTGGAGAACCGAGTCCGCCTCTTCGAGGAGACGTCCCGCCTTAAGTGTCAGAAGCTCGGGATCTCCGGGTCCTGCGCCGACTAAGTAGACAGTTCCGTTCTCGGACTCCGTTCTTTCTGCCTCCGTACTCTCCGCGCCTCCGTTCTTCCTCGCCTTCACATCTACGTCCCCGAGACCGCCGGAGTCATCGTGGTTACCCTTACTTCGTGCCTCGGTGTCTCGTTCTCCCTCGGCGTCGTGGTCGTACTCGACACGTGCTCCGTCTCCCACGACGGTCTCGTTTCTCGTCTCGTCCATCAACTCCACAAATAGATTTGTATTACTTCAAGTTTACTTGTTTTCGTCCCGGGTTGCCTCCTCGACGAGCTCTACCGCGCCCCTGTCGACCATCTCGTCGGCGACCTCCTGCGCGCCCTCGTAGTACGACTCGACGGGTATCTTGTCCTCGACCCTGACCTCTTCCTCTCCGTCGAGCGACAGTACCTCGGCGGTAATCTCTATGTGTTCGCCCTTTATACGCGCGTAGACACCCATAGGAGCCACACATCCCGCGCCTATCTCGGCGAGGACGACCCTCTCGGCTGTCGTCTCAACACGTGTCTTCGGATGGTCTATCCCGCGTATCTCCTCGAACTCGTCTGTCTCGTCGCGCGCTGTGACAGCGATCACGCCCTGGTTCGCGCTCGGCACGAACTCCGAGAGGCTGAGTTTCACGCTCGGGATATCGATGTCCATACGTTCGAGCCCCGCGCCCGAGAGGACGACTGCGTCGTAGTCTCCCCTTCTGAGCTTGTCTATACGTGTGTCGACGTTTCCCCTCAGACCCTGTACGTTGAGGTCGTCCCTGTACCTCTTTATCTGTGCGCGTCTCCTCTGGCTCGAAGTCCCTATCACAGCACCGTGTCCGAGGTCGTCTATCTCCTTTCCGTCTGTCGAGACGAGAACGTCGTTCGGGGTGTCGCGTTTGAGGACTGCGGCGACCTCTACGCCCTCGGGGCGTTCGACGGGCATATCCTTCATCGAGTGTACCGCGGCGTCGAAGTCGCCGTCGGAGACACGTGCGTCTATCTCCCTCACGAAGACCCCCTGTCCGCCTATCTCGGCGACCTTCGAGTCGAACCTGTCCTGGCTCCTGTCTCCCGACGTCTCTACGACCTCGTACTCCGACTCTGACCTGAGAAACGACTGAACCTTACGTGTCTGGTATAGAGCGAGGTCGCTTCCACGTGTTCCTATCCTTATCATAAGGCTTCCTTGTACGCCTCTAGAGTCTCCTCGATCTCCTCCTCGGTGTGTGCGTAGGAGACGAACTGGCTCTCGTACTGTGACGGCGGCAGGAAGACACCCTCGTCGACCATCTCGTCCCAGAATATACGTGACCATCTCTCGGTGTCACACGCGTTGACCTCGTCGTAGTCGGTCGGCTTCTCGCCGTCGTTTCCGAAGAAGACCTTGAACATACTTCCGACACCGCCGACCGAGTACTCGGGTCTCTCGTCTTCGACTATGTCTTCGAGCCCCGAACGCATCTTCTCACCCAGGCGGTTGACGTAGTCGTGGACGTTCTCGCGCTCGGCGTACCTCAGTGCGGAGTATCCCGCCGCCATCGTCACGGGGTTTCCGCTGAAGGTACCCGCCTGGTAGACGTCTCCCGAAGGAGCGACGTTCTCCATTATCTCTGACTTGCCACCGAAGATACCTACCGGGAAGCCCGCTCCCGTGACTTTTCCGAGTGTCGTCATGTCGGGTGTGACGCCGTACTTCTCCTGCGCGCCTCCGGTTCTGAGACGGAAGCCCGTGATGACCTCGTCGAATATCAGAACGACGTCGTGCTCCTCTGTGATCTTCCTGACCTCTTCGAGGTAGCCGTCGTCGGGCGTAATTATCCCCGAGTTACCCATTATGGGCTCCATTATGACCGCGGCGAGGTCGTCGGAGTGTTCCTCGACGGCTTTCGTCATAGCCTCTATGTCGTTGTACGGAACCTGTAGGGTGTGCTGTGTGAAAGAACGCGGAACCCCGGCGGAGTCGGGCTTTCCGAGTGTCGAGGGTCCGCTTCCCGCCTTTACTAGCGCGCCCTCGTGGGCTCCGTGGAAACCGCCCTCGACCTTGATGAACTTGTTCTTACCCGTGTAACCCCTCGCGGCACGTATCGCCGACATAGTCGCCTCAGTACCCGTGTTGACGAACCGTAACATCTCTACTGAGGGTACCCTCTCGGCTATGAACTCGGCGAACTCGACTTCGAGACGTGTCGGAGCACCGTAGAGGTTGCCGTTAGCTATCTGACTCTGGACGTCTGACTCGACCCTGTCGGGGAGTCCATGACCCAGAAGAAGCGGACCGTACCCCATGCAGTAGTCGATGTACTCGTTGCCCTCCTCGTCCCAGACGCGTGACCCGTCTCCCTTCTGTACGAAGAATGGGTAGGGTTCGACGTTTCTCACGGGCGACGAGACTCCTCCGGGCATTACCTGCATCGCTCTGTCGAAGAGATCCTTCGAGTCAGGACGTCGTTTCATGTCTACTAACTAAGACGCAGTTTCGACATATGCGTCTTTCCATACCTCACAGCCCCGTATACTGTGGAATGGGAACGCGTGACAACCTTTAAATAAGACTCGACCCACTCTTTGTTTTATGAGTAAGACGAAGGACGGCGAAACGGGCGACGATCTTGCTTCGCAGGTCTCGGGTGAGGAGCTAGCCGACGAGATAGGTCTCGACGACGACGAGATACGCCACAGAAAGGAGTTCGTCGAGTTCGACGACTCCGACGTCGAGACCCTCCAGGGTATGAGCCGTATATTCGCCGACGTGAGAGACGAAGTCGCCGAGAAGTTCTACGACCACACCTCGTCCTTCGACGAGACGCGTGAGGTACTCCACAGGTCGACACGTGAGACCGACCCACTCAAGACAGTACACGGGACATACCTCATACCCCTCGGACGCGGCGAGTACGGAAGGGGATACTTCGAGAACCGCGCGAGGATAGGCAAGCTACACGAGATGGTCGACCTCCCCGTCAAGCATTACATAGGCATGTACATGGTCTACAACGACCTCATACTCTCGGAGGTCTTCGACCGTCTCCGTGACGAGGTTGACAACGTTGAGGCGGTTGATGAGGCACTCGACCGCACACTCTCGTACCTCCGTATAACCAACCTCGACATGCAGGTAGCGATGGACACATACATACAGGCTTACCAGGACGAGATGGAGGACGAACTCGAAAAGAGACGTGAGGTCTCGGAGAGAATACAGGAGTCTGTGACAGAACTCCGAACCTCGTCGGACGACGTCGCCGAGTCCTCACAGGAGATAACCGACCTCGCACATGAACAGTCGGAGTCGATGGACGAGGTCTCGTCTGAGGTCTCGAACCTGAGTGCAACTGTCGAGGAGATCGCTTCGAGTGCCGACGAGGTCAACACGAAGAGCCAGAGGGCTGAGGAACTCGCCGAGGAGGGACGTGAGTCAGCCGAGAGGACACGTGAGGTCATGAGAAACGTCGGTGAGGCGGGCGAGGAGGTCGCTGAGGACGTTACGTCCCTCAGGAATAGGGTCGAGGACATAGACGAGGTCGTCGATGTCATAAACGACATAGCAGACCAGACTAACCTCCTCGCACTCAACGCGAGCATAGAGGCGGCGCGAGCGGGAGAGGCGGGCGACGGCTTCGCAGTCGTGGCTGACGAGGTCAAGAGCCTCGCAGAGGAGTCACAGGAACGCGCCGACGAGATCGGTGACCTCATAGAGGAGATACAGGACGACACAGACGAGACCGTCGAGAGTCTTGAGGAGGCGAACGACCAGATAGATGAGGGCGTCGAGAAGGTCGAGGAGTCGATGCAGAACCTACAGAGGATAGCCGAGGCTGTACGTGAGACTGCACAGGGGATCGAGGAGGTCGCACAGGCTACCGACGACCAGGCGGCTTCGACCGAGGAGGTCGCTAGCATGATAGACGACGCCGCCGAGAAAGCCGAGATGGTCTCAGAACGCGTCGACGACATAGCCGCGGCGAACCAGGAACAGACTGCTATGGTCGAGGAGATAGACAGAACAGTAGACAGGCTGACGTGACGTAACGTAGCTAACTACTAACTACAGTCTCTTGAACTCCTCTTCGAATCCGCCTTCGTCTTC
This sequence comes from Candidatus Afararchaeum irisae, assembly GCA_034190545.1. NCBI lineage: Archaea > Methanobacteriati > Methanobacteriota > Halobacteria > Halorutilales > Halorutilaceae > Afararchaeum (SeqCode) > Afararchaeum irisae (SeqCode). The sequence goes on from JAXIOF010000014.1 coordinate 45,005, forward strand.
CTCTACGAATCCCTCACGTAACTCGTCGAGGTCTCCAAGAAGCTCGTTGACACGGTCTTCGAGATCCGAGAACTCATCGCTCTGTTCGAGCTCTTCCTGTGACTTCTCCTCCTCTAAGACAGTCTTCTTGTTGACTAAGCTGAGGTACTCGTTTACCTTGTCGTCGTACTCGTCCCTGTCGAGACAGTTCTCGACTGCTTCGTAGAGGTCGTCCCTGTCGACGGGCTTCGTGAGGTAGTCGTCGAAGCCCATCTCTATTATGTCGAAGTCGGGACTTATAGCCGTCAGCATCACTATGTGAGGAGAGAGCGAGTCGTCGTCCTGTATACGTTCGAGAACCTCGTCGCCACTCAGGTCGGGCATACGGCGGTCGAGGAAGACGACGTTTACGGTGTCGTCCACTTTTTCAAGGGCTTCTTCCCCCCCATACGCCTTGACTACGTCGTATCTCTGAGAAAGAAGAGCTTCAAAGAGGTCTGCTACGTCTTTCTCGTCGTCGACTACCATCACCTTTGCGGGGGTTCCATCTCCCTGATTTTCATCATCCATGTATAGTTCCCTCTGTCTCTTGACCAGATGAGCTTAACACGAATATATCAGTCCTTGCGTATATAACTTTTCTTGGTTTTGTCGTCTCAGCCGTCGTGACTGACCTCTCGCGCGATCTCGTCGGCGGTCTGACGTGCCTCGCGCAGACGTGTCGGAACACCGACACCTGAGATGTAGTTCGAACACAGACGTATACCCTCGGGGGTCTCCAGACCGTCGAGAGCCTCCCACGACGTGTCGTAAGACGGCATCCCGTCGACCCACCGACTTACGTTTATAAGCTCGGCGTCACAGCCGGTTATCTCCTCGAACTCCTGCGTAGTTATCTCCTCTAGCTCCGAGTTGTCGGCTGTCACGGCTTCGGGGTTCCATACGCCGCCCACAAATGCGGTGTAGATACCGTCTCTGTTGTCGGCGTCGAATATGCTGTCGTTGAATGTGACACCCAGAGTAGTGTACTCCTCGTCCTTCCTTATCTGGTATCCGAAGCCCTCGACGTCACATTCCGGCGACCTGAGATGTATAAGTCCCACCGAGTTGTAGTTCAGACTTCGGAGTGACTCCGACGTCTCGGCGTCTATGTCCTCAAGCAGGTCGGCGGCGACGTAAGCCGGAGTGGTTACGACGATCCTCTCCGTCTCCACCTCTCCGTCTTCGGTCTCGACTACGTAGCCTTCTTCCTCCTTCTCGTCTATACCGACAACCCCCCTACCCAGCTCTACCGCGTCGGAGTTCTCGTCGTAGATGGCGTCGGTGAATGTCTGCATGCCGTCCTCGAAGGAGACTGCGGGCGTTCTCGCGTCACCCGAGAGACCCCTTCTCAACATCGGCTTGAGTAGGCTACCCTCTTTTTCCTCCATACGTCTCAGGCGCGAGAGCGAGTGTCTCACGTACATCTCGTCGGGGTCGGAGCCGTAGAGACCGCCGAAGAGAGGCTCGATCACGTTCTCGTATGCCTCGCCGCCGAACTTCCTCGTGAACATATCCCCAGCGGTCTCGTCGGGCTTCGCGCCGTCGGTGAGAGGCTCGACGAGTAGCCTGAGCTTTCCTCCGAGAGACAGAACGTCGGTTCTGAGGAACTCCGAAGCCGAGAAAGGCACGAGACGTAGCTCAGAGTTGAAGTAGACGTACATAGGTACCTCCATCCTCGCCTCGATGACCTCGTCGTCTATTCCGAGAGACTCGACGAGTTTCTCGACGTCGTCTGTGTAGCGCATCCTCTGAGGACCGTTCTCGACGAGTCTGGCGTCGACAGTCTCGGAGTCTATGACTCCACCCGGCTCCGGCTCCGACTCGAATGTCACGACGTCTATACCCTTACTCCGTAGGAAATGCGTGAGACACAGACCCGAGACTCCCGCCCCCACGACGACGACGTCGGCTGGGTCGTCCGACGACATCGGTTCTACTCTACCTGTACGGGCTTGTAACAGACCGTCCCGGGAGTCTCCTTACATCTGCACTGACCCATCTCCGACTCCTCGACAGCGCCGGTTACCACGGGCTGGACGAGGTCGGCGAGGACGGAGCCGAACCTCGGGTCGTCGTGTGGCACGGGGACGCGGTAGAGTTCGAGACCCTCCTCCTCCGCCTCCTCGGCAAGTTCGATGTCGAGCTCCGAGAGTGTCTCCGACTGTTCGTGCATGAAGCTCACGGCGTCGACCACGACCCTCTCGGCGTCTATCCCCTCTATGACCTCCTCGGTGTCGGGCTCTGTCCAGTCTATGTCACGGTTCTCGTGGTTCTGGTATCCTATCGTATAGGAGTCGACATCCAGTCTGTCGGCGACCTCAGCACAGTGTTCCTCGACGTACTGGTCGTACCTGCTTCCCTCTTCTAAGTAATGTATAGGCGTTCCGTGTGCTGAGAAGACGAGTTCGGTGTCGTCGTCGTTGAGGTCGACCTCCTCCGCTTCGGCGTAGTCACGTATGTTCTCGACACGTATGTCGACGTAGTCGGGGTGTTCGTGCCATCCGGTTATCTCGTTGTACTCGCCGTCCCAGTCCGACTCCTCGACGGTGTCACTCAGGTCTTCGAGAGACGAGACCGTTGTAGAGGGTCCACACAGCGGGTAGATCGGAAGACCGATTATGCGGTCTACTCCGTCCTCCTTCGCTTCCTCGACTGCGTCCGAGATAAAGGGCTCGGTGAACTGCATTCCGAAGTAGGTCTCGACGTCGAAGCCCCGCGACACTAGAGCGTCCTCAACCATCTGTGCCTGGCTCTTCGCCTGAGGTATCAGAGGCGAGCCTCCTCCCATCTCCTCGTACTCCTCCATCAGACCGGGTGCGCGTCTCTCGGCTAGCTTCGAGGCGCGTTTGCGGGCGTCCTCCTCCGACATGCCGCCTTCGAGCGACATGTTGTCGAGGAAGATACGTTCGAGATACGGAACCACCTTGTCTCTCGTGGGGTTCTGGGGCTCGCCGAAGTTGAGAAGAACTACTCCTGTGGTCATCTTGCGTCATATAAGGACTCCAGGCTCTTGAATTTACGTATGTAAGTCCGCCTCCCGAAACTCGGATATACGGCGAGATGCTAAGACAGAGTAGTGATACCCCTCCTCCACGACCTCTCGGGAAAGACAGTCGTAGTCGTAGGCGGCGGATCTGTCGCGTTACGTAAGGCGACCCTCTTCTCGTCGTCCTCCGAGGCTGACGTCCGTGTCGTCGCCGACTCCTTCGACGACGGATTCGACGACGTCGACTGCGAGAAGGTCGAGGAGGAGGTCTCGCGTGACAACATCGCGGAGTACGTCGACGACGCCTACCTCGTCTTCCCCGCGACCTCTGACGACTCGGTAAACGCCGCGGTAACAGAGGTCGCGTCTGAGAGGGACTGTCTCGTCAACACGACACACGAAAAGGGAGACGTAGCAACCCCGAGCGTAGTCGAGACAGACGAGTCCGTCGTTGGGATATCGACACACGGCGGCAGTCCGGCGATGACGAAGTACCTGCGCCGGCGTATAGAGCCAGTCCTCGAAGAAGCCGACCCGATGGTACGTCTTCAGAAGGAGATACGTCCCGTCCTCAAGGACGAGGTCGACGGACACAGGGAGAGGCGAAGACTACTCTGGGACGTCATAGAAGACGACCGAGTATGGGCGGCTCTCGAAGACGGTGACTACGACGCGGCTCTGAGAAGGGCGTCTGAGATTACTGGGATCGAGTTCTCCGTTGATTAACGCAGCCTGAACCGGAAGCCGTCGAACTCCTTATCCTCTATGACAGACGCGACTCCCGAGCCGAAGCCCTCGGCTATCTTCGACGCACCGATCCTCATCCTGTCCCTGAGATGTAGACGTGGCTCCATCTCTCTCACGACGCCTCTCTCGACGTCCATGAGTTCGGCGAGACGCTCCTTCGCGTCGTCGCGTGTACCGATCTCGTCGACGAGACCCATCTCCTCGGCTGTGTCTCCTAAGTAGTACCTCGCTTCGGTGTCTCTTATCTCGTCCTCCGAGAGACTGCGTCCCTCGGCGACACGGCTCACGAAGGCGTCGTAGTAGTCGTCTATGATCCCCTGTATGAAGTCGCGCTCGTACTCCTCGATCTCCTTTAGGGGTGTCCCGGCGTCCTTGTACTTCCCCGCGGCGAACCTCTCGTACGACACACCCAGCCTGTCGGCGAGCTCCTTGGCGTTGACGCGTGATCCTAAGACTCCTATGCTCCCCACGACGCTCACGTCCCTCGCGTATATCTCGTCACACGCGCTCGCTATCCAGTAGCCTCCGCTCGCACAGACGTCCTTCGTGTATGCCACCACGGGACCGTCGAACTCCTCGACTGCGAGACGTATGTCGTCGCTCGGGACGACCTCACCGCCGGGGGTGTTGAGACGTAGAAGGAGTCCGTCGGTGTTCCTGTCGTCGTCGGCTGTCTCTATCATCTCGACTATGTCGTCGGCACCCCGTCCGACGGGAGCCGAGGGGAGACGTCCGCCTCCGTCACGTGTTATAGATCCCTTGACGCCGACCTCGGCGACGTTGTACCTACCGAAGAGTGATCCTGCTATACTTCCGAAGACACGTAGACCCACGACTCCTACCCCGACGAGTAACACGACCGTCAACGGTTCCACGCCTGTCTTCGACGGAACCTCGACGAGTAATGCGTATCCGAGAACGAGGAGACCCAACATACCACCTAAGGCTACGGCTGCCTGTATGGTTCCCCTGAGTAGGGCTTTCGACCTCTTCATACGGTAAGTAAGTCTTCGGCAGGGTTAAAGCTTCAGACGTGTACGTATGTACGTGTTTTCCTCAGACTTAAGACACCCACACCGGTAGTCCCAGACGAGATACTTAGCGACAATGAAGACAGACAGACTCAGAGGTGGACTCGGTCTCGCGAGCGAAGCGGGTGTGACCGACTCCGACTACGTGATAGAACGCTCGGGGTTCGTCGACTTCGCCTTTCTGGGAGGCTTCCACACTGACGAGGAGACGACGGCAGCCGCCTACGAGATGATACAGAGAGGGCGTAACGAGTTCGTCTACGAAGACGCCGTCGGATTCATCTGTGACGAGGTTTCACGTCTGCGTCGGAACTCCCCCGGTATAGGCGTCGGCTTGAACGTCAGAGCATCGTCGTTCGACTCGCTCGCCCGCGTCGGTAAGGTCGCGCGGGAGTACGGCTGTGTCCTCGAAATAAACGCCCACTGCCGGCAGGACGAGATGGTCGAGGTCGGCTGTGGTCACTCCCTACTCAGAGAAAGTCAACGTCTCGCCGACTGGACACGACGCCTCAGCGAGATGGGTGTTACTGTCGGAGTCAAGACCCGAGCCGAGGTCGTAGACGACGCCGCAGTCGCTCGGGAGTTCGAGGACGCGGGCGGCGACTTCTTACATATCGACTGTATGGACTCTCCCGACGCTGTCGACGACGTCGCACGTGCGACCGATCTCTTCGTGATAGCCAATAACGGCGTGCGGTCGGGAGCCGACGCCGCCGACTACTTCGAGAGGGGAGCCGACATGGTGAGTACTGCTAGAGCGGCTCGGAGACTCGACGACCTCGCTGACCTGTACGAGGAGGTGAGACGGTGTCCGACGCTCCGGATCTGACACCCGCACAGACCGCGCAGCTTGCGATGCTTGTCGAGGTGGGATCTGACCCGAAGCCCGGGAACGTCGACAGGCGACATGACCACGGAGACACGACTTTCCTCGACTTTGTCGCGAGTGCTGTGGGTGTTCTGCCGTCGTTGAGACGTGCACGTGAAGACGGCGCAGGTGTCGGAGAGGTATTCGAGGACGCCGTCCGTCGGTCACAGTTCCACTCGGGCGGAAACACCCATTTCGGAGCCCTCCTACTTCTCGTCCCCCTCGTCTCGGCGTCGTACTCCGACGCGGGTCTCGGCTCAGTATCTAGCCTCGTAGAGGAGACGACTGTCGAGGACTCGGTGCGGTTCTACGACTCCTTCAGCCACGTAGACGTATACGTCGGCGACGACACCGAGACCGACCTCCCCGACGTGAACCATGAGGACGCGTCTGACGAGGTCAGGGAGAGAGGACTCACGATGTACGACGTGATGGAGTCGAGCGTCGAGGTCGACGACGTAGCGCGCGAGTGGGTCACAGGATTCGGGAGGAGCTTCACGGCGTCAGGGTACATAGACGAGGCTTACCACGAGACACGCGACGTCAATACCTCGGTGACTACGGCTTATCTCAGACTTCTCTCCGAGAGACGTGACACATTTGTCGAGAAGAAACACGGACGTGAGGTGGCTGAGGAAGTGAGACGCCAAGCCGAGGATGTCCTTCGAGACGGTCTGTCGGCTGAGGATCTCGACTCGACCCTCTTGGACGAGGGGATCAACCCCGGGACGACAGCCGACATACTCTCGGCGGGTGTCTACATAAGCCTGCGCGAAGGAGGTCTGCGTCTTTGACTCCTACTCTCCCTCCCGAGAACGGCTCCTACGACTGGTCTTTCCTCGACGCACGTATAACCGAGACGGTAGCGACGACTCAAGGGAAAGCAGGTCTCAACGCCGCGCCGATGGGCATTATAAGAGAGGACGGCGACGGATACGCACGTCTCTGGGAGGGTAGTGACACACTCGAAAACGTGCGTAGTACGAGGAGGGTCGTCGTCAACTTCAGTTCCGATCCCGTAGTATATGTTGAGGGAGCTCTCTCCGAACTCGGCTCGGAGTACTTCGAAACTCACGCTGACACCGATCCGCCGAGGCTCTCCGACGAGTACGCCGACGCTTGGCTGAGATGCTCCGCCGAGAGCGTCCGAGAGGAGAGGGGCGGCGACGTAGAACGGTGGAGGCTCGTCCCCGAGGAGGGCGAGACACGGAGGAGACGTCTCTTTACTGTCGACCGCGGCTTCAACTCCGTGATAGAGGCGACAGTCCACGCCACGAGGGTCGAGTTCGAGCCCGAGCTAGAGGAGCTTATACTACACCATCTCGGTATCGCCCGAAAGTGCGGCGGAGACAGAGTAAGAGAAGCGGCTGACCTTATCGAGGAGTACGTCGATGTGGAAGCTGACGCTGAGTAACTATAACTACAACTACTTCTCAGCCGTCGTGACTATCGCGAGGTCGTCGTTCCACTTAGGACCCAGAAGATGGTTCTCTATGTCGTGCCATCCCGCCTCACAGAACATACGTGTCGCCTCCTCCTCGTCGTAGAACAGCATTATGGCGTCGGCGAGCGACCTGAAGAGTGCCGAGTCGGGCTCGTTGGGTCCCACGACGAGAACCTCGCCACCCTCCTTCGTGACACGTCTCATGTCCCTGAGCGCCTTCTCGGGGTCGGGCCAGTACTCTATCGAGCCCGCAGAGACGACGTAGTCGAATGTCTCGTCCTTGTACGGGAGTCTGTGGGCGTCTCCTCTCGCGAACCTGACGTCCTCCAGGCTCTTCTTCTCGAACGCCTTCTCCATCTGGTGTTCGCTCTGGTCGAGTGCGTCGATATTCGATGTCCTTCTCACCAGACCGCTCGTTGTGAAGCCCGTGCCACATCCGACGTCGAGAACCCTGTCGCCCTCGTCTATGTCGAGAAGGCTCAGAGCCTCCTCCCTCATCTCGACTGTCCAGAAAGCCGGATTTACTGTGTCGTAGACCTTCGACAGGTACCTGTAGAACGTCCTCGCACGTCCCTTGTCCTCAAGGAATCCCATTACTCGATCAACGGTCTTGGAAGACTAATATCTTGCTCTTATCCCTTAGACGCCGTGGCTCCGGAAACGCAGTATGTCGATCTTGAAACGAAGCTCCTCGAAGTCGTCGTCAGCCCCTGCAACTAGTGTTGCGTCCCGGCTATGGGCAAGAGCTACCGCATAAGCGTCTCCGAGTGAGAGTCCTCCGTCAGCCTTGACTTCGGCTGCGGTTCTCCAGTCGGCTGAGACAGTCGTGAGTCCTCGACGTTCAAGCGCACGCAGATCCCTGTCTGCTTCCCTTATCGAGGCTCGTGTCGGCTTCTCGTCGACACCTTCGAACCGTGCGACTAGATAGAACACCTCCGATGCGTTGGTCTCGGTAATATATCCCTCGTACTCGCCCTCGAAGACACCGTTGAGTAGCTCCGCTACTCTCTCATGACCGGGTTCGTTGTAGAGAAATGCGATTACAGCCTCTGTGTCGAATACGTATCTCTCGGTCATTATACGTAGTACAGGAGAATACCTGACCCTGAAGGGTCAGGATGAATCCGTTCTCGAAGTTACCACTTCGAGGGCTGTTGAGCTTTGCTCAACAACGTTAAACTACTCACCAAACCATTCTAATAGACACAAACGGATATTCAACGAAACTCATATTCGAGTAAGATTTAATAATATACATATACAATAACTACGTGTAGTCATGGAGACCAACCTAACAGTAACAGCCGAAATACTAAATCACTCTCAAGTAGAGAGTGATTTAGACAGGCATGGTTGGTCTGCCTCGAAACTGTGGAATGTCGCCAGATACTACACTAGAGAAGTCTGGCAAAAGACAGGAGAGATCCCTGAAGAAGATACGTTGAAGACTGAGTTGAAAGAACACGAAAGATACGAGGACTTACATTCACAGTCCAGTCAGAAAGTTCTAGAAGAGCTTTCTGAAGCCTACCAGTCTTGGTACGGCTCCGACGATGACAGGGACAATCCTCCTGGCTACCGCAAACGTTGGTACTACGATGACTTTGGTAATCTAGTCCACGAAGAACATCCTAGGAGTACGGTCACATGGAAGAATCGTGGCATAAGACACGATTCTGACAATAACAGAGTACGTCTCTCTAAAGGCAAAAACCATAAAGAAGAACGTAGCGACTTCATCCTCATAGAGTACGACTTACACAGACCGGACAACGAGATAGACGGAAGTATACAGCAGGTTCGTGCTGTATACGACGAAAAGAAGGAAGAATGGGAGTTACACCTAGTCGTACAGAAAGAGATAGAAGTAGAAGACTCGGGAGAAGAGACTGTAGGAGTCGATCTAGGTATCAGTAACTTCGCTGCACTCTCGTTCGAGAACGGTGATACCGTTCTCTACCCCGGTAACGAACTCAGCCAGAACAACTACTACTTCGAGAAAGAGAAGGCTAAACTCGATAAGTCGGACGGTAGAGAACGTACTCGTCTAGACCATCTACAGTCAGAGAGACGTAGACATTTCCTCCATTCGTTGTCTAAGCATATTGTAGAGGAGTGTAAGAAGAGAGACGTTGGAAAGATCGCCGTAGGCGATCTTGAAGACATTCGTCAGAACGAGGATGGAGAAGCCAGAAACTGGGGAGACTCAGGTAATCTAAACCTGCACAAGTGGGCGTTCGACCGCTTTACTGGGATGTTAGAGTACAAGGCGAGGCTGAGTGGTATTGAGCTAGAGAGGATAGACGAAGAGAACACGTCGAAGACGTGTTGTGTCTGTGGTAAGCTCGATGGTGACCAGAGAGTTGAGCGTGGTCTGTACGTCTGTGAGGACTGTGATACGGTAGCTAACTCGGACATTAACGGGGCTGAAAATATAAGACAGAAGTCCGAAGGTAACTCCGAGTCTTCTTGCTTTGAGCAAGAAGATAGGAGTATCGGTTGTTTGGCACAACCTGGGGTCTACCTGTATGATCGGTCTTGCGGATTCGAACCGCAAGAAGCCGTTGGGTAGACTGCAAACCTTAATATCCCAACCTGGGATTCACCCGACTTCAGGCGGGTGAGGATGTCAATCGTCTCCGTCCGACGGACGAAGCCTCTCTACATTCTCCTCTTCTCTTTCTCTCTCTCCTTCTTTTATCTCACGTACTCTCTCGGCTATCTCACCTCTCTCGTGATCTCCTGAGTGAATTCCATGGAGATCTTCGCCTGACGGCACCGGCTCTATTACTATTCCGTCTCTCCCTTCGTAGATGAACACTTCACCCGGAGTCTCTATTCCGAACTTCTCGCGGAGATTCTTTGGTATAGTAGTCTGACCCTTCGGGGAGACTCGTACAACCTCGGGGTCTTTTGTACTACTCGACATTCTCGGTAATATCTAATGACTTCAGTATTACTAAACCTTCCGCCGAGGCTTTAGTCCGAGCCACGGTCACATTTCCTGCCTTGTATCTAGTTGGTTCCGATAGCTTTAACCTAATCTGAGTACGCCCTAATACTATACATGAGTTTCAAGGTTTCTATAGTCGGAGCCGGCGGTACGGTAGGAGCCATGGTAGGCTTCAACACGGCACTAAGCGGAGTAGCCGACGAGATAGTCTACATAGATATCGCCGAGGACAAGGCACTCGGACAGGCACACGACACGATGCACGGTATCGCGTACGATACCGACACAGACGTCTACCAGGGCGGATACGAGGACGCCGAGGACAGTAACGTCGTCGTAATTACAGCAGGAAAGCCGAGGGAGCCCGGGATGACGAGACTCGACCTCGCCGACGCCAACAAGCCGATAATAGGGGACATAATGTCGGAGATAGACGAGTACGCCCCCGATGCGGTTACTATACTCACGACCAATCCGATGGACGTACTCAACCACCATCTCTACTCAGTCAGCGAGAGAGACCGTGACAAGGTGATAGGATTCGCGGGAAGACTCGACTCCGCCCGTTTCCGTTACGTCCTCTCCGAGAGGTTCGACACCTCCGTACTCAACGTCGAGGCGTCTATAATAGGAGAACACGGAGACACACAGGTCCCCGTCTTCTCGAAGGTACGTGTCGACGGCAGAGATCCCGACTTCACACACGAGGAGCGTGACGAGATCACAGAGACGCTCCGTGAGAGTGCCATGAACGTCATAGAGAAGAAGGGAGCGACCGAGTTCGGTCCCGGCAGGGGGGTCGCTCAGGTCATAGAGTCGATAGCACTCGACAGGGACGACATAATTCCGTCGAGTGTCGTCTTAGACGGCGAGTACGGGGTCGAGGACGTCTCGATAGGAGTCCCCGCGAAGATAGGAGAGGGCGGCGTCAAGGAGGTCGTAGAGTGGGAGCTCTCCGACCGCGAGAAGGAGATGTTCGACGAGTCCGCCGAGAAGCTCTACGACCATCAGCACCCCGACGAGTAGCACCCTCTTTTCTGTCCACGCTCCGTCATCCGTCATACCCCATCGTCGACGTCGGGTACGTTACGTCTGTACAAGACCCCAGCACGTGCGAGCGAGAAGACACCCACGACGAGAAACGGAGCGGCTTCTCCGAGGCTCCTGAAGTACCACAGCATAAGACCGAGAGAGACCGAGATCGGACCTACGTTGAGATGTAGGACTGTTCTCCAGAACGCCTTTCTAAGGCTGTCAGGGACGCCGTTGGCGTCGGTGCTCTTTTCCTCGGTATCGGTCATCTAATCTGACGAAGTTAGTCGTCCACGGTATTAGAGGTTTTGTTTTCTCAACCCCTCTACAAAATAGAAACCTCCTTATACTCGCCTACACACAAATTCATGTTAATAAGATGGCAACCGCAGAGGAAGAAGGCATACTAAGAGATATAAAGCAGGCAGAGAAAGACGCTGACGAGATAGTCGCAGACGCAGAGGAAGAGGCGGACGAGATAGTCGAGGAAGCGCGCCAAGAGGCGGATGAGATAGTCGAGGAAGCGCGCGAGAAGGCGAGTAGTCTCAAGGAGGAGAAACTCGCCGAGGCGGAGGAGGAGATAGACGAGAAGAAGCAGAGGATACTCGACGACGGGAGGGACGATGTTCGCGACCTCGAAGACGAGGCTGAGAAGAACCGAGAAGAAGCCGTCGAACAGGTCATAGACAGATTCAAGGAGGGGGTGCATGCCAGGACTCAGACCTAAGGAGATGAGCAAGGTCTCCGTAGTGGGATCTAAGCGAGTTCTAGACGATGTCATAGAGTCGCTCTATAGACTCGACCTCCTCCATATGGAGGACTACGACGGAAGCTGGGAGGGATTCGATAACGGCGATCCTCTCGACCTCGGCGAGGAGGCGAGCGAGAAGCTCGTCCAGATACGTTCTATACAGAACATACTCGGAGTCGAGGACGACGACTACAGCCGTAGCCGTGGGTTCGACCTCGACGACGACGAGATAGAGTCGCGCCTCGAAACCGTCCGTCAGAAGGTCAACGACTTAGAGGACGAACGTGACGACCTCCGTGACCAGCTCAGGGAGGTGCGCGATCAGAAGTCGTCACTCGAACCCTTCGCGGAGCTCGGGGTCGAACTCGATCTCCTACGTGGCTACGACTCGATAGACGTAGTCGTCGGAGAGACAGACGACTTAGACGACGTCAAGGACGTTCTGAGGTCGTCGGAGGAGGTCGACGAGTTCGAGACGATAGGTAGCTCCGACGTAGTCGCAGTTGCGGCTACGGTCACCGATGACACCGACCTTTCGGATGTGCTCGTGGGAGCGAGCTTTTCGGCGGTCGAGGTTCCCGAGGCGGAGGGCTCCCCTAAGGAGCTTCTGAGGGAGCTCGAAACACGTCAGAACCGCCTTGAATCGGAGCTCGACGACCTCGACTCGGTACGTGAGGAGATAAAGAACAACTCAGCCGACTTCCTCCTCGCCGCTGAGGAAGCGCTCACCGTAGACGTAGAGAAGGCGGAGGCTCCACTCCGTTTTGCGACTACGGAAAACTCGTTTGTGGTTGAGGGCTGGATTCCGACCGAAACCTTCGACGAGCTAGAGTCGAGGATAAAGGATGTCGTCGGTGGACACGTCGAAATAAGAGAGCTCGAAAGAGCTCAACACGGTGACTCGGGGCACAGCCACGGAGACGAGGAAGAAGACAGTCCTCCCGTCGTACAGGATAACCCGGATCCCGCGAAGCCCTTTGAGATACTCGTAAAGGCTGTCAGCCTGCCGAAGTACTCTGAGTTCGATCCTACGGTTTTCCTACTTCTGACTTTCCCCGTCTTCTTCGGATTCATGATAGGAGACCTAGGGTACGGACTCCTCTATCTAGGAATAGGAGCCGTTCTCTACACCAAGTTTGAGAGCCCGGCTATGAGGAGCCTCGGCGGTCTCACACTCTGGGCTGGCGGACTGACGGCTGTCTTCGGTGTGCTCTACGGAGAGATATTCGGACTCCACATACTCGGAGATGTCATCTGGGGAGGACATCCCCCAATACACAAAGGTCTCCAGCCGGCCTTCGGGGACTACGCACTCGGGTGGGTTGTACTCTCGCTATTCGTGGGACTCCTCCATCTCACAGTGGGATGGATTACCGACTTCATAGAGAATCTCGAACACGGCTTCAGTGACGCGATGACTGAAAGTGGATCGTGGCTAATGATGATGTTCGGACTCTGGACGTGGATATTCGCCGGAGCATCCGGAAAGGCACCCCCGATACTCGTCGGATCCGAGTCGGTCTTTGCGGGCAATCCCTTCCCTCTTGGATTCACGGGCTTTCCACCTACGGTTGGTCTCGGGGGGCTCGCCGTGTTCTTCATAGGGTTAGTCCTTCTCGTCTACGGAGAGCCTATCGAGGGTGTTGAGTTCCTCAACGTTCTTGTCAACGTCTTGTCATATACTCGTCTCGCGGCTGTACTTCTCGCGAAGGCGGGAATGGCATTTGTCGTCAATCTCCTTTTCTTCGGTGTATATGTCACCGGTGAGGGAGAACACGCTGAGTGGCACTTCGGACTTGGTCATATGCCCCACGTTGGCGATATGGTTCATGGACACGAGGTTACCGAGATAATGTTCGGAGGCCTGTCCCACAGCGGTATAGCGGGAGTTATATTCGGTATCGTAGTTCTAATACTCGGACATACTCTTGTCCTGGCTCTGGGCATAACTAGTGCAGGGCTTCAGGCAGTGCGTCTTGAATACGTCGAGTTCTTTGGTAAGTTTTATGAAGGCGGCGGTGAGACATACGAACCGTTTGGATTTGAAAGAAAGTATACCACAGAGGAGTAAACAACAATGATAGGAACACTAGTCGAAAACGCAGTATCGCTTCAGCAAGCAGCACCCGCTATCCCCCCAACTTCTGCGGCAGCACTCGGAGTCGGACTCGCCGCACTTGGAGCGGGTTTAGCTGAGAGAGGAATCGGATCGGCAGCCATGGGCGCGATAGCAGAGGATCAGAGCCTCATCACACAGGGTCTCATAATGACGGTTCTCCCTGAGACTCTCGTAATTCTGGCTCTGGTCGTCGTATTCGTGGTCTAAAAACACCTTTTTTCTTTAACAATGGGACTACAAACAGTAGTTGAGGATATAAAGGACGAGGCTCGTGACGAAGCCGAGGAGATCATCGAGGAGGCTGAGGAGCGCGCCGACGAGATAGTATCCGACGCCGAGGAAGAGGCAGACGAGATAATCTCCGAGGCGGAGGACGAAGTCGAGTCGGAGATAGAGACGCGGCGCGAGGAGACACTCGCGAGTGCTAAGCTTGAGGCAAAACAGATGAGGCTCCAGGCGAAGAAGAGGCTACTCGATGACCTCAGAGACGATGTTGAGGAGAGTATCGGGAGCCTCGAAGAAGACAGACAAGAGCTTAACGAGGAGCTTCTCGAAGGAGCCGTCGACGATCTCGACGCCGAGTCGGGTACGGTACTCGTGTCTGAGAAAGACGAGGATGCAGTGGGCGAACTCCTCGAGTCGTACGACGGCTTCGAGTTCGGAGGAACTACCGACATACTCGGAGGCGTCGTCGTCGAGGCTGAGGGCGGAAAGGTCAGGGTCGACAACTCATTCGACTCCGTCCTCGACGAGGTCTGGGACAACAGTATCAGACACGTGTCGGCGACACTCTTCGGTGAAGAGGAGGGTGAGTAGTCGTGGTAGGGAGCGTCGATTCCGAGGTCTCAGGCGAGTCGAACTTCGAGTATGTGACCTCGCGTGTCCGTGTCCGTAAGTCGAAGCTCTTCGACGAGGACGACTACAGGAAACTCGTGCGTATGCAGCCCAACGAGATAGCGCGGTTCATGGAGGAGTCGGAGTACTCACGCGAGGTAGACCGTCTCGCATCGCGGTATACAGGTGTCGACCTCATCGAGTACGCTCTCTACGACAACATGGCGCGTCATTTCAGCGACATAGTCCGCTGGTCAAACGGCAAACTTCACAGTCTAGTCGTCGAGTACTTGCGTAGCTACGACGCGTGGAATATCAAGACGGTTCTACGTGGCGTCTACACGGGTGCTACGGAGACTGAGATAAAGAATGACCTCATCCTCGCGGGAGAGCTTGATGAGGAGTTCTTCGACCAGATCGTGGGACTAGAAGATGTCGAACAGGTTGTCGAAGCCGTCTCTGACACTGTTTTCGGAGATTCCCTCAAGGACGCAGTCAGTGAGTTCCGCGAGACAGGGGTTCTCCTCCCGCTCGAAAACGCAGTCGACAGAACGTTCTACGAACAGCTAGTCGGCTCTGACGGCGATCTCGGGGAGGCTCTCCAGTCGAAGTACCAGAGTGGTCAGGGACCCAGACAGGTCTACAACGACCTTCTCAGGGTCGAGATAGACATACTCAACATACGTAACACTGTCCGTGTTGCCGAGGAGATGGAGAACGTCGATATCTCCGATTACTTCATCGAGGGCGGAAAGGTCTTCTCTGAGGACGATCTCAAGAGGCTCTCGGGCAACCGCGAGGAGCTACTCAACGCACTTAGGGAGTCCGAATACGGCGACCGTCTCGAAGATGCCATAACCTCTCTTGAGGAGGCAGGAAGCCTCACTGAGTTCGACGAGGCGATAGACAGGGTTCTGATGGGATACTCACAGCGGATGACCTACCAGTATCCCCTCTCGATGGCTCCCGTGATCTCGTACATACTTCACAAGGAGCGTGAGGTCGCTAACATACGTGCTATAGCACGTGGGAAAGAAGCCGGACTCAGCCGTGAGGAGATAGAAGACACCATAATGGTGGTAGAATGAAGGTAGGTGTGATCGGAAGTCCCGACTTCACCGACGGTTTCCGTCTCGCGGGAGTCGACACCTTCCGTGAGGTGCGTGACCAGAACAAGGACGACGAACTAGACGGCGCAGTCGAGGATCTCCTCGAAAACGACGAAGTCGGAATAATAGTGATGCACCAAGACGACCTCGACTACCTGTCGAGGGACGTCAGGAACGAGGTAGAGAACAGCATAGAGCCGACCTTTGTGACCCTCGGCGGTGAGGGCGGCGCAGGCGGACTCAGACAGAAGATAAAACGTGCAATCGGAATAGACCTTATGGAGGAATAAACATGAGCAAGGCAGAACAGCAGACCGTCGAAGACGGTGATGGCGAGATATCCAACGTGAGCGGTCCCGTCGTTGAGGCGACGGGTCTCGACGCACGTATGAACGACGTCGTCTACGTCGGAGACGAAGGACTGATGGGTGAGGTCATAGAGATAGAGGGCGACACGACGACTATACAGGTCTACGAGGAGACATCGGGGATAAGCCCCGGAGAGCCCGTCGTTACGACGGGAGCACCCCTGAGTGTCGACCTCGGACCCGGAATACTCGACACGATATACGACGGAGTCCAGCGTCCTCTCGACATTCTTGAGGACGAGATGGGGGCTTTCCTCGACAGAGGAGTCGACGCCCCGGGTATCGACCTCGAAAAGGAGTGGGAGTTCGTCCCCGAGGTCGAGGAGGGCGACGAGATAAGCTCCGGAGACATAGTCGGCACAGTCCCTGAGACAATAAGCATAGACCACAAGGTAATGGTTCCGCCCGACGAGGAAGGTGGCACCGTCGCCGAGATCAAGCAGGGAGATTACACCGTTGAGGAGCCTGTCGTGATACTCGAAGACGGAACTGAGATCACGATGAAACAGGAGTGGCCTGTCAGGAAGTCGAGACCCTTCGACGAGAAGGTCACTCCGCGCGACCCTCTCGTGACGGGACAGCGTGTACTCGACGGTCTCTTCCCTATCGCTAAGGGAGGAACCGCTGCGATTCCGGGACCCTTCGGAAGCGGAAAGACAGTCACACAGCACCAGCTTGCGAAATGGAGTGACGCAGACATAGTCATCTATGTCGGCTGTGGTGAGAGAGGAAACGAGATGACTGAGGTCGTCGACGACTTCCCTGAACTCGAAGATCCCAAGACGGGGAACCCCCTGATGTCGAGGACTTCTCTCATAGCTAACACGAGTAACATGCCCGTCGCGGCGCGCGAGTCTTCGATATACACCGGAATTACTCTCGCCGAGTACTACCGTGACATGGGATACGACGTCGCTCTGATGGCGGACTCGACGAGCCGATGGGCGGAGGCGATGCGTGAGATATCCTCGCGCCTTGAGGAGATGCCGGGTGAGGAGGGATACCCCGCGTACCTCGCCGCGGCTCTCGCCGAGTTCTACGAGAGAGCGGGACGTGTCAACACTCTCGGAAACCAGGACGGCAGCGTGAGTGTCATAGGTGCTGTCTCTCCCCCGGGAGGCGACTTCTCGGAGCCCGTCACACAGAACACTCTACGTATCGTGAAGTGCTTCTGGGCTCTCGACGCCGACCTCGCCGAGAGACGCCACTTCCCGTCGATAAACTGGAACGACTCGTACTCACTCTACAAGAACCAGCTCGACCCGTTCTTCGAGGACGAGGTCGACTCCGACTGGCCCAACGCGAGACAGTGGGCTGTGGGTGTACTCGACGAGGAGAACGAGCTACAGGAGATCGTCCAGCTCGTCGGAAAGGACGCTCTTCCCGAGGATCAGCAGCTCACACTCGAGGTCGCGCGTTACATACGTGAGGTCTTCCTCCAGCAGAACGCCTTCCACGACGTCGATACCTACTGTGAGCTAGACAAGCAGTTCGCGATGCTGAGTCTGATACGTAAGTTCAACGACCTAGCATTCGACGCACTCGACGCGGGCGTGCCTGTCGAGGAGATAAACCAGGCGGAGACGCCCAAGAGACTCTTCGACATACCCACGGAGGAGGACTGGGAGCCCCTCGTCGACGAGATAGACGACGAGTTAGAGAACGAGTTCAACGAAATGAGGTGATAAGATGAAGGAGTACAAGACAATAAACGAGATCAGCGGACCCCTTGTGATGGTCGAGGTCGACGAGCCCGTCGGATACGACGAGATGGTCGAGATAAAGGTCGGCGACGAGATCAAGAAGGGGCAGGTTCTCGAAGCGGGAGACGACATAGTCAGCGTCCAGGTCTTCGAGGGTACGAACGAGATAGACCAGAACTCGAGCGTACGTTTCCTCGGAGAGACGATGAAGATGCCCGTCACCGAGGATCTCCTCGGACGCGTCCTGTCGGGACGTGGAAACCCCATAGACGGCGGTGCTGAGATAGTCCCCGACGAGAGACGTGACATAATCGGCTCCTCGATAAATCCGACCGCGCGCGAGTATCCCAAGGAGTTCATACAGACGGGTATAAGCGCGATAGACGGCATGAACACCCTCATACGTGGGCAGAAGCTCCCGATATTCTCGGGAAGCGGACTTCCCCACAACGACCTCGCGCTCCAGATTGCGCGACAGGCTGAGGTTCCCGAGGAAGGTGACGAAGACACCGAGTTCGCGGTTGTCTTCGGCGCGATGGGAATCACACAGGAGGAGGCAAACGAGTTCCTGGAGGAGTTCGAACGCACCGGCGCGCTCGAACGTTCTGTCGTCTTCCAGAACCTCGCCGACGACCCCGCTGTCGAACGTATAGTCACTCCGAGACTCGCTCTCACGACGGCGGAGTACCTCGCCTTCGACAAGGGATACCACGTCCTCACTATACTCACAGACATGACCAACTACTGTGAGGCTCTGCGTGAGATAGGCGCGGCGCGTGAGGAGGTTCCGGGACGACGTGGATACCCGGGTTACATGTACACCGACCTCGCCTCGCTCTACGAGAGAGCGGGACGTATCGAGGGGGTCGAGGGAAGTGTGACACAGATCCCTATACTCACGATGCCGGGAGACGACGACACACATCCCATACCTGACCTCACCGGCTACATTACCGAGGGTCAGATATACATAGACAGGAACCTCGAGTCGGAGGGAGTCGTCCCGCCGATAGACGTCCTTCCGTCGCTCTCGCGTCTGATGGACGACGGAATAGGAGAGGGATTCACACGTGCCGACCACGAGGACGTTGCCAACCAGATGTACGCCGCCTACGCCGAGGGTAACGACCTCAGAGACCTCGTTAACATTGTCGGACGTGAGGCTCTCTCGGAGAGGGACAACCTCTTCCTCGACTTCGCCGACAGATTCGAACAGGAGTTCGTCAACCAGGGCTGGAACACCAACCGCTCTATAGAGGACACTCTCGGAATAGCGTGGGATCTCCTCTCGATGCTCCCGAAGGACGAGCTCAAACGTGTCGGCGACGAGTTCATTGAGGAGTACTACGTGGGTGAAGACGGAGACGACGAGACCGAGAAAGCTGAAGCCGAGGCGAAGGCTTAACCTCGTCAAAACATAACATCCTCACAAAACAATGGCAGTAGAGGACGTCAAACCCACGCGTAAGAACCTGATGGAGATCAAGGATCGTATCGAGCTCTCCGAACAGGGTCACGACACTCTCGAGAAGAAGCGCGACGGACTCATAATGGAGTTCATGGAGATACTCGATGAGGCTCAGGACGTACGTTCACAGCTCGAACAGGACTACGACGAGGCTCAGAAGAAGATCAACAAGGCTCGGGCAATGGACGGCGACCTCGCCGTGAGAGGCGCGGCGAGTGCCCGCGCTGAGACTCCCGAGATAGTCGTCGACTCGAAGAACATAATGGGAGTCGTAGTCCCTCAGATCGAGGGATCGAAGGTACAGAAAGACGTCGGAGAGCGCGGCTACGGTCTCTTAGGCACGAGTGCACGTGTCGACGAGGCGGCGGTGGCTTACGAGAAGCTCCTCGACTCGATAATACTCGCCGCCGAGATAGAGACCGCGATGAGAAAGATGCTCGACGAGATTGAGAAGACGAAGAGACGTGTCAATGCTCTCGAGTTCAAGCTCCTTCCCGAGCTCAAGGAGGCGCGTGACTTCATAGAGCTACGTCTCGACGAGATGGAACGCGAGGAGATCTTCCGTATGAAGAAGATAAAGGAGAAGAAGGAAGAGGAGGAAGAAGAAGACGACTTCGTAAGTCAGTTCGACGACCCGCCGTCGGAGACAGAGACGCCCGACCGCGTCCCGAGCGACGACTGATCGGGCTGAGATCTCTTTTTTCTCTCTGTCCCTTCTATACTCGTCGGGGGGTTCAGACGAGTCACAGCGCGGTCACACCATTTGAGGTCGCCCGAAGAGACCGACGAAGACCCTGAAGACACTGAGAGACGTATCCAGCCACTACATGCACTCCATCTTGTTGAGACTGAGAGACGGAACGGAGACTCCGAGGACAGGTACACAAGCCGACTCCCAACGCTACGACATCCTCGGAGTCGACATGGATCGAGACGAGAGTACTGCCGAGATACACATACGTGGTACTATCTCGGCGTTCGAGGAGGGCGACTCCGTAGAGGTGGGTTCGACACCCCTCTCGAAGCTGGTTATTCACGGCGACGTGACCCAGACTGTGTCTCCCAGAAACACGGTTAAGTACCATATCACGCTATGACTGTCGATGACTGAGAGGCGGATTGTGTATAGCGATATTTACTTTATTGAGCTCTAATGAGGCTCACAGTCGCGACTAGACTTACTGAAAGATCTGACCAAGGACATTCACAGACTCTCTGAATCTGTGGGTAAACAAGATCAGAGATCTTGTGATATTCGCAAACCCCCGATTCTTGCGTGTAGGCAATATCAAAGATCCTGCAACAGAACCTCCTATCTGTCTCTTCTTCCCCTGATACACCGTCGTCGTTACGTCGTAAACCCCAATCCGCTATACAGACTCCGTGGTTCTCCGTGACGGTTTCGGACACGGCTGAAAACTCTTATTAGGTTGCCGTGGTTATCACCACACATGGGACAAAACATCACTCAGAAGATTATCTCCGACCACTTGGTGGAAGGAGATATGGAGCCTGGCGAGGAGATCGGGATAGACGTCGACCAGGTTCTGTCTCAGGACACGACAGGCACACTCGTCTGGCTCCAGTTCGAGGCACTCGACATGCCCGAACACAAGACCGAACTCGCCGCACAGTACTGTGACCACCAGACCTACCAGTTCGACTTCAAGA
The DNA here is from genome assembly GCA_034190545.1 of Candidatus Afararchaeum irisae. NCBI lineage: Archaea > Methanobacteriati > Methanobacteriota > Halobacteria > Halorutilales > Halorutilaceae > Afararchaeum (SeqCode) > Afararchaeum irisae (SeqCode). The sequence continues at coordinate 66,110 of JAXIOF010000014.1, forward strand.
ACACCGACGACCACCGTTTCCTCAAGAGCGCGTCGAACAAGTACGGCGCGTGGTTCTCACGCCCCGGAAACGGCATATGCCACCAGGTACACACAGAGAACTTCGCCGAGCCCGGCAAGGTTCTTCTCGGAGCCGACTCCCACACGCCGACACAGGGCGGAATGGGTATGCTCTCGATAGGTGCGGGAGGTCTCGACATAGCCGTAGCGATGGGTGGAGGTGCCTACTACATCGAGATGCCCGAGGTCGTCGAGGTACGTCTCACGGGAGAGCTACCTGACTGGGCGACTGCGAAGGACGTCATACTCGAGATGCTCCGACGTCATGGCGTCGAGGGCGGAGTCGGTAAGGTCTTCGAGTACACGGGTCCCGGTGTCGAGAGTCTCTCAGTCCCCGAGAGGACGACTATCACTAACATGGGTACGGAGCTCGGAGCGACTTCGAGTGTCTTCCCGAGTGACGAGAGGACACGCGACTACCTCGAACGTCTCGGAAGAGAGGAAGACTACACAGAGCTCAAGCCCGACGACGACGCCGAGTACGACGACACGATAGAGATCGACCTCGGCGAGATAGAGCCTCTCGTCGCGTGTCCGAGCATGCCCGACAATGTCGTTCCCGTCTCCGAGGTCGAGGGAACCGAAGTCGAACAGGTCATGGTCGGATCGTGTACCAACGGCGGATACGAGGATGTCGAGTCTTTCGCGCGCACACTCGACGGAAACACGGTCGACGAGGACGTCCACGCTATCGTCGCTCCGGCGTCGAAACAGACCGATGAGATGCTCGCGAGAAACGGAACAGCCGCCGACCTCATGGCTGCGGGCGTCAACTGGTCCGAGTCGACGTGTGGCGCGTGCATCGGAATAGGACACGTCCCCGCGAGCGACTCCGCCTCACTCAGAACCTTCAACCGCAACTTCGAGGGACGTTCGGGAATAGAGGACGACGCAGTCTACCTCTCGTCGCCCGAGGTCGCCGCCGCCGCAGCAGTCGAGGGCGAACTCGTAGACCCGCGTGACTACGCCGAGACCTACGGAGTCGACTCTCCCGAAACAGTCGTACCTGACGGCTTCTCGGGAAGCAAGGTCGACCTACTCGAACCCGACGAAGAAGACGTCGAGCTAAAGAAAGGACCCAATATCGGCGAGGTACCTCTCAAGGATCCCCTCGGTGACACCGTAGAGGGAGAGACACTACTCAAGGTCGGCGACGACATAACCACCGACCACATCATACCCGCGACGAGTGAGATACTCATGTACAGGTCGAACATAGACAAGCTCTCGGAGTACACTCTCTCACGTGTCGACCCCGACTTCGCCGAACGCGCGAAACAGAAGGGCAGCGGCGTCATAGTCGGCGGAGAGAACTACGGACAGGGATCGAGCCGTGAGCACGCCGCGCTGTGTCCGATGAACTTAGGCGTCGAGGCGGTCGTCGCTAAGTCGTTCGCGCGCATACACAAGGCGAACCTATTCAACTTCGGTCTCCTTCCGCTGACCTTCAAGAACCCCGACGACTACGAGAAGATAGACGAGGGCGACGACCTGCGTATCGAGAACGTCGTCGAGAAGGTCGAGGCAGGAGACGAGGAGTTCACTCTCGTCAATGAGACGAACGGAATAGAGATACCCGTCGAACTCGAAGCCAGTGAGAGAGAGCGCCGACTCCTCGCAGCGGGTGGAAAGCTCCCGTACACGAAGCAGAACGCATAACCTAACACGTAACGCGTAAGAAGTCTCGGACGGTAGACAGACATAGAGGTAGTGGTAGTGAAACACGAATCCGACTCCGACTCTGCCCCTTCTTTGGACGAGTTCGAGGAAAGACTCGCTGACTTGGGCGTCGGAGTTACGGCTGTGCCGAGGTCGGATCTCTCGGACGCGGTCGACGATGCTACTGAGGGGACTGCGGTCGCGTCGTCGGATCTCGATGGCTCTATTCTCCCCGACTATACCGAGACCCAGCCTTCGGAAGACGAGATACGTGACGCCGACACGGGGATTACGAGAGCGGAGTTCGGCGTCGCTTCCTACGGGACTCTCGGTATCGTCTCGGAGGGACGCGCGAGCCAGGTGAGTCTGTATCCCGACAGACACGTCGCCGTCCTGAGACGTGACGACCTCGTGGAAGACATCGAAACGGCTCTCGAACTCGTCGACTCCGCCGACACCGACGTCGTACTCGCTACGGGGGTTAGCTCAACGAGTGACATGGGCGAGTCGGTCAGGGGAGTTCACGGTGTCTCGACCGCCGAGGTAGTGGTGGTAGAATGAGTGATACTGAGAAAGCCGAATACATAAACCGGATACTCGAAGACGAGGGCGACGCAGTCTACGGTAACACACACCATTTCAACGAGTCGCGTGATGCCGCCGTAGACGGACTCGGCGACAGATACGAAGACCTCAGGTCGGAGGCTCGCGCGATAAAGGAAGACGCCATAGAACGGCTTCCGTCACTTATCGAGGAGCTACGTGAGACCGTCGAGTCGAACGGAGGCACCGTATACGTCGCAGACGACGCCGAAGACGCCCGTCGGTACGTAGCCGAGGTGTCTGAAGACGCCGACGCCGACACCGCTGTCAAGAGCAAGTCGATGACTACCGAGGAGATAGACCTCAACGACGCGCTCGAAGAAGAAAATGTCGACGTCTACGAGACCGACCTCGGCGAGTTCGTGATACAGCTCGCCGACGAGGAGCCGTCCCATATCATAGGACCCGGAATACACAAGTCGAGACAGAAGATAGCACGTCTCTTCAACGACAAGTTCGACCTCGATCACGACCTCGAAACCGCCGAGGAGCTTACCGAGTTCGCGAGCGACTACCTCGGTGACAGGATAGACGACGCAGACGTCGGCATCACGGGAGCCAACTTCGTCTCCGCCGAGTCGGGGACAGTCGCAGTAGTCACCAACGAGGGGAACGCCCGTAAGGTCGTAGAGTCGACACCCACACACGTCGCAGTAGCGGGGATCGAGAAGATACTACCGTCTGTCGCCGAGATGAAGCCCTTCATAGAGCTCATAGGAAGGTCGGGTACGGGACAGGCGATCACGTCGTACGTCTCTCTTCTGACCCCACCTCTCGACAGCCCTGTCTTCGGTGAGGACGCCGACGCCGAGGACCGAGAGTTCCACCTCGTCCTCGTCGACAACGGAAGGTCGGAGATGAGACAAGACGAGGTTCTGAGGGAGACACTCTACTGCATCCGTTGTTCGGCGTGTCTCAACACGTGTCCCAACTTCCAGAGCGCGGGAGGACACGTCTTCGGCGGTGAGACCTACACCGGTGGGATCGCCACGGGATGGGAAGCGGGCGTCGAGGGTCTTGACTCCGCCGAGGAGTTCAACGACCTGTGTACGGGCTGTTCGAGATGTGTCAACAAATGCCCCGTGAAGATCGACATACCGTGGATAAACACCGCAGTACGTGACAGGATAAACAGAGACGGCGACTCCGAACTCGACTTCGTCTACGAGGGTCTTCTTCCCGCAGAAGACTCCGAGACTACTCCACGTCTACGTAAATTGCTCTTCGGCAACTTCGAGAGGATCGCGCGCATCGGTTCGAAGACCGCACCTGTCTCTAACCTCCTCGCCGAGAGCCGTCCCGCGAAGTACCTACTCGACCGTGTAGGCGTAGACTCTCGACGCGACCTCCCTGAGTTCGAGTCGACGACTCTGAGAGACTGGTTCGAGTCGCGGGCTCCTAAGTCATCTGAGACCCACGAGACTGTCGTCCTCTATCCCGACGTCTACACTAACTACATCAACGTCGAGAGAGGTAAAGCCGCAGTACGTGTCCTCGAATCCCTCGGCGTCGAGGTCGTGGTTCCCGACCTCCCGGGGACTGGACGCGCACCTCTTTCCCAGGGAATGGTCGAGACCGCGAGACTCAAAGCCGAGGATCTCTACGACGCCGTCGCCGACCTCGACCTCGACCTACGAGACGACACCAAGATAGTCGTAGTCGAGCCGTCATCTCTCGCGATGCTCAGAAGCGACTACGAGAAGCTCCTTCCCGAGGACGAGTACGCCGAGATAAGCGCGAGGAGCTACGAACTCTTCGAGTACATAGACGGTCTCATCGACTCAGACCCTTCGCTCAGAAACTGTCTCGTGCGCCGGTCTGGAGACGTCTTCTACCACTCTCACTGTCAGCAGAGGACACTCGGACTCGAAGAGCCGACTGTCGAAGTCCTCGAAGCCGCGGGATACGACGTCACGACCTCCGACGCCGAGTGCTGTGGTATGGCGGGGTCGTTCGGCTACAAGTCGGAGTACTACGACCTCAGTGTCGACGTCGGTGAGAAGATACAGAAACCCGAAGACTCCGACCACCTAGTCGCGAGCGGCTCGTCGTGTGAGGATCAGATGAACGACCTACTCAGCCCCAACCCTGAGACGCGCCATCCCGTACGTCTCCTCGACCCGAAGCACGTCATCCAGGACTGATACTATACTACACTATACTACTCGCCGACGAACTCCTCAAGCTCGTCTACGTCGGCGTCTGTCTTTATCGCAGTTCCCGAGTAATGCGCGCGGCTAGCCTCGAAGCCGGCTTCTCTGATCATCTCGACCGACTCGTCTATCTTGTACGGGGTCACGCCCCATTTCTTCGACAGCTTGTGGTGGTCGTAATGTGTCGGCGTCTCTATCTCGTCCCTCACGAGACGCAGAACCTTCCTCGCGCGTTTATACGTCCCCATGTACCTCTCTATCTCGTCCCTGACCTCGTCGACGAACTCCGGGTCACGTACCGAGTCTATCCAGAGGGGACCTGCTACCCTCATCTCGGAGCCACAGTTGGGACAGTCGCGCTCGCCGTCGAAGATCATTCCGTGTGAAGACGTCCTGTAGTAACAGTCGAAGCAGTGGGAGATGTATCCGAGACCTTCGAGCGAGGCGTTGGCGACCTTACCGCCTGTGTCGAGGCTCATGTATGTCCTGACATAGTGGTCGGAGACGTGTGATAAGACTGGCTCGGCGGCGACGTCGTGTCTCGCCGCAGTTCTCACGAGGGCTCCTATAAGGACACGTAGACCCATCTCGGGATGGTACTCTGTGTTGAGAGGAACCGCGGAGTACCTTCTCCTGTCGCTCGAATGCGCTCCACATAGGGGTGCGGTGTCAGTAGCCGTGAAACACGCGACTGACTGCGCTGAGTTGAAGGCGGAGTCGGCAAAGACTACGGGACTCCCGAAGGGATCGACATCGACGACGTCAGCGGTCTTCGACCACATGAAGACGTTCGAGTCCGACCTCACGACATCGCCGTCGGCGTCGTTTTCTTCGAGGTTCGACCGTGCGAGATCGACGGCGTCGGGGCTCCTGTCGTTCATGGTTACATCGACGCCCGCCTCTACTGCGGCTCTCACGCCTCTTATCCCCGTCGCGGTCATCGCGTCGGCGTAGGTCGTCTCGCCAGGATCGTCCTCGCCGCTTACCGCGTTGAGGACTGCGACCGTGATGTCGCGGTTCATCTCCATGTCGGGGTTGTAGAAGACGTCGTCGGTCGTCCGTACCGTAACCTCGCCCTCGGTGACTTTCTCCATACCACAGATCGACGGCGTAACGACAAATGAGTTCCGTACTCCGACGCGCCGACAGAGTAATGTCGCTCGACAGTAATGTGTGGATGGGGGGAAATAGCACAAGTACATGGCTACTGTCAGATACACTGACTTCTCATCGTACGACGACTCAGAGGCTGTGAGACGTTTCACCAACCATCTCAGGGACGAGATCGCGGCTATGTCGCGTGTTCTCGTCGAGTACGCCACGTTCAGACAGGATCTCATCTTCGACCTGATCGAGGAGAAGGAGATGGGGAAAGACAAGAAGAGACCCGGTACGGACGAGTCTGTGCCCCGGAGATCCGATCTCGACGCTGAGCCGGGGACGACCGAGTTTCTGAGACAGGTCGAGAGACAGAGGGAAGACGACGAGGAACACAGACGCGAAGCCATACGTGAGTCAGTAGGTGAGTATGTCTTCACTGTTCCCGAGATCTCCGACTCACTCGGCTGGTCTCAAGATGAGACACGCGGCGTTCTCTCTACTATGGTCGAGGAGGGAGCTGTCGAGAGACACAACGACGCCTACACAGCAGTACCTAACCCCGACAGGGAGACGGGCTACGACCGTTTCGAGTACATAGTCTCCGACAACTGCGAGATATACCCCGTCGGAAAGAGAGGAGACGGAAACGGCTGTTCGCCCTTCAGTCTGATAGATAATCCGACAGTCGTCGATACGACCGACTACGTCTCACATGTCGAGAGATCAGAGTTCGACGATGTCTCTCTCGAAGTCTCCGTGCCTGACTCTCTCAAGGACTCCGTCGTCGAGAACCTACGTCTCAGACGTGTCTTAGACGGCACGAATCTCACCGAGTACGCCCAGATATACGAGACAACCGGCGAGAACTTTTCACGTGAAGACGTCGAACGGATGGGATGGTCTGAAGACCGCGTCTCCGAGGTTCTCGGATCAGTCTCGGAGGAGTCTTTCGTCGACGCCGACCACGACGGCTACGTCTGGGTCTCGGAGCCCGAGGTCGTCGTCGACGGGGTCTCCGAGGAAGACACCCGCGACTGGTTCGACTCCAACTCTCCCGACGACTGCGACCCCGAGGACGCGACTAAATGGCTCGGCTGGAGATACTGACCGAAACCGATTTTAGTCCGAGAGACATCTGGTTCGTATGGAAGAAGACGAGGGGTTCTATACTCGTGAACGTTGGAACAACTGGGTGGAACGGATAAGAGAAGAGGAGTTCGATCCCGAGTCAGAGGACAGCGCGCGTCTCTTCTTTAACCTTCAGGACGACGTGACGATAGCGTGTGCGAAGCTCGTAAAGGAACACGACGAGGGAGACGTCGGCTCCGAGGAGGCTCTCGAAGAGCTCACAGAGATACGTGAGGTAGTTCTCGACCAGGTCGAGATCGAAGACGAGGACAAACACATGATGCTCGACGGCGTCCAGACCTCGCTCATGGGAGTCATGGCGTCGTGTGAGGAGTACCTCGCTAACGGAGCCGACCCCGAGGGAGACGTCGAGGACTACATCTACGAGGCGAAGAACGCCGAGGACAACGGGGAGATGGAGAGATCCCTCGGTCTGATATCGAAGGCGGGTGCCAAGATACTCGACGGCGAGGAGTTCGATATAGAGGAGATCTACGACGACCTCGAATACGGCTTCGTGAGCGAATGGGTCAACGGACTCGACTCTCTCCACGACGCCGTCAAGGGACCTGAGACCATCGAGGAAGATGATGAGGACGAAGACGAGTAGCTAGATACAGCTATACTAAACTTTTCTGAACTCCACATCTGCTTTCTCCGCAGTCACGCGATCCCTCTCCGAGTTACCCACGAAGACAGCGTCGTCGGGGTCAACCGAGAGCCTCTCGACGGCTTCGAGTAGAGGCTCGGGATCGGGCTTCCAGCCGTCGACATCTTCTGTGTCACGTCCTACGACTGTGTCTATCTTTGAGTCGAGACCGTGTCTCTCGATTCCGACACGACATGCGCGTTCCGAGTTGAGAGAACAGACTCCCGTCGGAATGCCGTCCTCGACCTCGTCAGCGGTTTCGAGCCTCTCCGAGAACCTCGCACCCTCTACCTCGTGTCGTCTTATGATCTTCTCGACCTCATCGATTCCCTCCTCGTGTGCCGTGGCATACATCTCCCAGACACTCGGTGAGGTCTCTAATCCCTTCTCCGAAAGCAGTTCCGAGATCTCGTGTCTTACTCTGTCCCAGTCGACGTCAAGCAAGATCAGAGTTCCGTCGAGATCATAGACGACGGCTTCGTACATAGATGGGATACGACCACGAAATTCTTAAGCCCGACGAACCGTCTCGGTAACACACGGATGGATCTCGAAGACTACTGGGGGATCGGACCCAAGACGAGACAGACGCTTGAGACCGAGATAGGAGCCGATAAAGCAATAGACGCTATACAGAATGCGGACGTCAGGACTCTCGTGAACGCGGGGGTGACCAGGGGACGTGTCGTCCGTATACTCAGACGTGCCCACGAGACAGAGGGTCTCGAACTCCTCGAAACCTCCGACACCAGGGACGTCTACAGGGATCTCGTAGATCTCGTGACCCGGTACGCTCTCACCGAGGACGCCGAGAACAGGATACGTGTGATGACGCCGCTTCCGTCGGAGGAAGACGCCGAGAGGAGGCTCGATGAGGTTCTCGGAGCGAGGGAGTCGTGGTCACGTCTGAGCGACGAAGAACACGAAAGGATCATCGACGTCTTCGAGGAGTACGACTCCGAGGGTAGCCGGAAGGCTGCGGTCGATGCGGCTATACGTCTCTCAGACATAGACGACGACCGAGTCTTCACCAGACTCTCAGATCTCGACGTTGGAGCCCTCGAAGAGACAGTCGGCGTACTCGGAATCGTAGACGGGGATCGTGTCGAGGAAGGTGTAGACGAGGATCTCGACCAACTCCGACGCCAGCTCGAACTCGTCGACTCTCTCAGCGACTCAGCCTTCGATATCGTCGAGACCGTACGTTCGAGACTCGATGCCGGCGGGAGGAGGACGGGCGACGAGTTCAGGGAGGAGTTCGCCTACTACGTCTCCGACGAGACGGGGGTCGATCTCGACTCTGTCTACTCCGCCGCACCCGACGACGCAGTAGATGCCGCCGACCTCGTGACCAATACTCTCCGTAACCTACTCACGGATCTCGAAGAAGCCGTCGAGGACAGACACGACGAGGTCGTCGAAAGAGTAGAAACCAGGCTCGACGAAGCCCGTGACGACGTCGAGTCCGCGGTCGAGGCTGTCGACGACCTCGGCTTTCTACTCTCCCTCGCGAGGTTCGCCGACGAGTACGATCTTCGACGTCCGGAGTTCTCCGACGAAGAGCTTGGTGTCTCAGTAGTCGATGCACGTAACCTCAGCCTCTCAGCCGAGGGAGTCGACGTCCAGCCTGTCACGTACGGAGTAGGTGATACGTCTACCTCGGAGGTTCCGACTGACCGCGTCGCCGTCCTCACCGGGGCGAACAGCGGAGGTAAGACGACACTCCTCGAAACCGTCTGTCAGACGGTTCTTCTCGCACATATGGGACTCCCCGTACCCGCGGAGTCCGCCGAGGTCTCGTACTTCGACTCGGTCGTCTTCCACAGGAGACACGCGAGCTTCAACGCCGGAGTTCTCGAATCCACCCTGCGTTCGATCGTCCCGCCTCTCACGACCGACGAGACGACACTGATGCTCGTCGACGAGTTCGAGGCGATCACGGAGCCCGGAAGTGCGGCGAGTCTCCTACACGGTCTCGTGGGTCTCACCGTAGACACCGAAGCCACAGGAGTCTTCGTGACACATCTCGCCGACGACCTCGAACCTCTGCCCGAGCAAGCCCGTGTCGACGGCATATTCGCCGAGGGTCTCGACGACGACCTACAGCTTGAGGTCGACTACCAGCCGCGTTTCGAGACCGTCGGCAGATCGACCCCCGAGTTCATAGTCTCACGTCTCGTGGCGAACGCCTCAGACCGAACCGAGAGAGCGGGATTCGAGAGGCTAGCAGGGGCAGTCGGCGAGGAGGCAGTACAGAGCACACTCGATGACGCGGACTGGGAGGGCGAGACGCCGTAGCGTAGTACCCAGATTTAACTATGAGTGTCTGATACTCCAGCCATGGATCTCTGTGTACGTAACGGATACGTCTATACCGACGGCAGGATAGTCGAGAAGGACGTCGGTGTGCGTGACGGCGAGATAGTCGAGATAGGCGACATAGATGACGCCGACAGAGTACTCGATGCCGACGGCAACCTCGTGATGCCCGGACTCGTCAACGCCCACACACACGCCGCTATGACACTCTTCAGGGGGTACGCCGACGACCTCCCCCTCGAAACCTGGCTACGTGAGAAGATCTGGCCCATAGAGGCGAGGCTACAGCCCGACGACATCTACGCCGGAACGCGTCTCGCCGCGCTCGAGATGATAAAGTCGGGGACGACCTCCTTCGGCGACATGTACTTCGAGATGGAGAGGGTTGCCGAGGCGGTCGAGGAGGCGGGTCTCCGCGCGACCCTCGGCTACGGAATGATCACTGAGAACAAGGAGACTGAGGACGAGAAACGTGAGGAGCTCGAAGGTGGCGTCGAGTTTGTCCGCGAGTACGACGGCGCTGCGAACGGCAGAGTCTCAGCTATGCTCGCCCCCCATGCACCTTACTCGTGTGACGACTGGTTCCTCGAAGAAGCCGCCGAGAAAGCCGACGACCTCGCCTGTGTCTTCCACACACATCTCAGTGAGACACAGAACGAAGTCGAGAACTCGGTAGCTAATACGGGTGTGAGTCCGGCGTGGCATCTCGATAACCACGGGATACTCGGTGAAAACGTCTATGTCGCACACGGTGTCCATCTCGATCACGAGGAGATCGAGCTTCTGAGAGATAGGGACGTCAGCGTAGCACACTGTCCGTCGGCGAACATGAAGCTCGCCTCTGGAGCCGCTCCCGTCGACCTGATGGACTCGAAGGGGGTCAATGTCGCGATAGGAACCGACGGCGCGGCTTCGAACAACAACCTCGACATGTTCGAGGAGACGAGACGCGCCGCCCTCCTCTCGAAGGTCACCGAGTCGGACGCCGCCGCGGTTCCCGCCAAGACTGCTATCGAGATGGCGACACATAACGGGGGATACGCACTCGGAACCGAGGCGGGAGTGATAGAAAGAGGTCGTCCCGCCGACATGATCGTAGTCGACGTAGGATCGCCCCATCTCACGCCACACCACGACCTCATATCCAACCTCGTCTACTCGGCGAAGGGAACTGACGTCGTGGCTACTGTCGTCGACGGCGAGGTCGTGATGGAGGATCGGGAGGTTCTGACACTCGACGAGGAGAAGGTCAAGCAAGACGCTATAGAGGCTTCTGTGAGACTCGACTCGGAGGTCGCTGAGTAGAATGACATCCTCCCCGGCGTGAACGCCGGGGTTTCTTCCGTGGGAGTCTCAGCCGGTCTAAGATTCCCCGGAAGCAACATTCCCGTCACGG
>JAXIOF010000015.1 GCA_034190545.1 Candidatus Afararchaeum irisae
TAAGACGTAGTCGTCGTCGCTGTCCTGCTTGTCTCTGAGCTCCTCTACGGTTATCATCTGTGTCATGGTTGAGACCACATCCACATAATAGAGCCTGATATATAAGGGTTGTGCGGGTTACTTCCCGAACCAAACAGTATAGCAGAAATACTCCCCGAGATTAAAATTATACAGGAAAGACCTGCCTATTTTGAATTGGAATTCGTCTTCCGAGCCTATCTACCGGTGAGTATTGCCACATCCGCGGTCTGCGTGGACAGAAATATATACTCCCGGGATTATTATGTAGTTAGGGGGGAATAAATGTCATCCGAATCCCAGGAGATAGATGGACTTCCACCAAGTGCCAAGCTCGTGTACAAGACCCTCGAATACAACGGTCAGATGAACCAGAAAGATCTCAGCGACGAGTCACGTCTGTCTCCTCGGACGGTGAGATATGCCATAGACCGTCTCAGGGAGAAAGATCTAATATACGAGACCCCGTCGCTCGACGACGGAAGATGCAGCTTCTACAGCCTCAAGAGGAGCATGAGCTCGAAGGGAGAGTACGCCAAGGACGTCGTGGTCGAAGCCGACTGCTTGGAGGACAGGCTCGACGAGGTGCATAGGGAGAGCGCGTCAGTTCGTCTCGTCGAGGCTAACTTCGAGAGCGGTAGCTACGACGACTGGCACATACCCGGAGCGGTCGAGCTGACTTGGGAGAAGTTCCAAGGACCTACGAGGAGAGGACTTCTGTCGAAAGAGAGGTTCGAGAGTCTCGTGGGAGAACTGGGTATTAGGGACGACTCGACGGTTATACTCTACGGCGACTCTTCGAACCGTTTCGCTGCGTACGTCTACTGGGCTTTCAAGTACTACGGACACGACGACGTCTACCTATTAGACGGGGGCAAGAGACACTGGGTAGAGGAGTCATACACAGTGTCGTCGGACGACGTGAGCTTCGAGACACGTGAGTACTCGTCTGAGGGGTCTTTCAAGAACATACGTGCCTACCGAGAGGAGATCAGGAATGCCTTCAACTCCGAGACAGTCATACTCGACGTCAGAAACAGAGACGAGTTCACGGGAGAGGAAGTTCCCGACGACAAGGCAGCCGTCGGAGGGCATATCCCGGACGCCATAAACCTGCCTTGGCACAGGAACGTGGAAGAAGACGGTAGATTCAAGAAGAGGGAGGAGCTTGAGGAGGTGTACTCGGATAAGGTGTCGAGGAGTAACAGGGTGATCGTCTACTGTAACGTCGGCGAGAGGTCGGCTCTCTCGTGGTTCGTTCTGTCGGAGCTACTCGGATACAGCTACGTCTCAAACTACGACGGCTCGTGGACTGAGTGGGGCAACCTCGTCGATGCCCCCGTAGAGACGGGAGGCGGACAGAGATAGACGAGGTTGGTTTAGCTACATTTCTTGCCTATATATCACATACATACGGTATGGTGTGGCAGGTATTGCCACGACCTAAGTTTTGATTAGGGACTGAAAACAATATGGCGGACATGGATAGGATAGCAATCCTAGGTGCCGGCTCAGGCGGTGCGATGACAGCGAATCTCCTCCGCCGCAAGTTGGACCGCGACGAGGCAGAGATAACAGTCATAGACAAGAGTGACGAACATTTCTACCAGCCGTCGTTCTATCTCATCCCGTTCGGGTACATGTATCCCGAGGATCAGCACAGACCCATGGATGAGATACTCAACGACGGAGTCGAGTTCGTCCACGACGAAGTAACGGGAGTAGATCCCGACGCAGAGGTAGTAGAGTGTGCGGGAACCGAGGTAGATTACGACTACCTCATAGTCTCGACGGGACACACACTCGAAGAGGAAGCGACTCCGGGAATGAAGGAGGGATGGGAGGAGACCGACTCGGTCTATCCCTACTACAACTTCGAAGCCGCAGTCGAGATGCAGGACGCGATCGAGGAGTTCGACGGAGGAACCTTCCTCGTTACAGTCCCCGACACACCCATAAAGTGCGGAGGCGCGCCCCTCAAGATGACGATGCTCGCCGAGGACTACATGGACAGAAAGGGCATACGTGACGACTGCGAGTTCATTATGGCGAAGCCCTCGGGTGCGGTCTTCGGTGTCGAGCCCTACAAGCAGAAGCTAGAGGAGATCTGGGACAACCGCGACATACAGTTCGAGGCGGACTTCTCCGTCGAGGAGGTCGACTACGAGAACCAGGTCGTGAAGTCGGGCGACGGAAGAGAGATAGAGTACGACCTCTACGCTCCCGTCTCGCCCCAGTTCGGAGTCGACGCTATCACTGAGGGATCGCCCCTCACGAACGGCGGCGAGTACGTTGACTCCGACAAGTACACGATGCAGCACAACGACTACGACAACGTCTTCGCGATAGGAGACGGCTCTCCCGCTGGTGCCGCGAAGACCGCCGCGGCGGCGCGTAAGGAGTCACACGTCGTCGTCAAGAACCTCATAGCCGAGATGAACGACGAGCCGATGAGGGCGGAGTACGACGGATACGCCGCGTGTCCTCTTCTCACGGGCAAGAACAAGGCGATGGTCGCCGAGTTCAGCTACGACGAGAGCATCTCAGCCCCCATAGAGACGAGGATGAACTGGATAATGGACATAAACGTGATCCCACCGATGTACTGGGACATGTGGATGAGGGGCTACGACCCCGTACCATAGGTGGAAAATATGTCAGGCGAAGAATCCGAATCGGCATCCGACATGGAAGATCTACTGCAGGAGAACGGCACGGCTGAGCTCGTCGAAAAGCTCGACGAGAGCTCCGAGGACATCGTAGAGCTCATAGAGCTACTTCAGGTCGTTCAGGATCTGAGTGAAGACCTGACCCCTGAGGTCAAGGAGGTCGTATACGAGAACAGGGAAGAGATCGAGTCTCTACGTTCCGCCTTCGAGAAGGAGGAGACACTGGTTCTCCTCCAGAAGCTCGGCGAGAACTCCGACAACGTCGTCGAGATGCTCGACATGCTCGATGCCGCACAGGAGTTCAGCGAGGATCTCACACCCGAGGTCAAGAAGGTCGTATACGAAAACCGCGAGGTCATAGAAGACCTCCGGTCTTCCTTCGAGAAGGAGGAGACACTGGTTCTCCTTCAGAAGCTCGGCGAGAACTCCGACAACGTCATCGAGATGCTCGACATGCTCGATGCCGGAAAGGATTTCGCCGAGGATCTGGCTCCCGAGGTCAAGGAGGTCGTATACGAGAACAGGGAGGAGATCGAGTCTCTACGTTCCGCCTTCGAGAAGGAGGAGACTCTGGTTCTCCTTCAGAAGCTCGGCGAAAACACCGACAACGTCATCGAGATGCTCGATATGCTCGATGCCGCACAGGCATTCGCCGAGGATCTCACACCCGAGGTCAAGAAGGTCGTATACGAGAACCGTGAGGTCATAGAAGACCTCAGACAGTCTCTCGAAAAGGAGGAGACTATAGAGCTCCTCAAGAAGCTCGGCGAGAATACCGAGGGAGTCCTGATGACTATGGAGCTTCTCGACGGGCTCCAAGACGCGAGTCAGGACATAGACGCCGAGATGTACGAGATAGGCGAGACGCTCGGACATCTCTTCATACTTCTCGATACGTTCAAAGACCCAGCGACTATCAGGTCGTTCAACAACGCTCTCCAGGTCTTCGCCGAGCCAGAGGAGGAACAGAAGAACTACCGTCTGAGTGTCCTCGGACTACTCAAGCTACCGTTCGACAAGGAAGTGCGTCAGGCACTCGGTCTCTTCGTAGAGGCTGCGAGACGTATGGTGAGATAACCCGAATACGGATCCGAGTTAGTCGTCTTTTTCTTTCGAGGGCGGGAACAGAAGCGGCTTAATAACCGAGTAGAGTATAGCCAAGCCACCTAAGAGTATGAGAGCCACAAACGCCCAGAGGACTATCTGTCTTACGTCCATACGCCGTCTCGTCTTCACAAGAGGTTAGAGCTTACGGTGCGTACTCGGAGTATGTCAGACTTCGGTCGGGTTCACGTCTACACCGGAAACGGAAAGGGCAAGACCACCGCAGCCGTGGGGGCAGGTCTACGTGCGGCAGGTCACGGCTACTCAGTACATATGGTACAGTTCATGAAGGGCGAGTGGTTCCCTCAGTACGGCGAGATCAAGTCGCTACAAGACGACGAGAACTTCACCGTAGAACAGTTCGCGACACAGCATTTCATAGAGCCCGACGACGTCACAGAACACGACAGGAAGACGGTAGAGAAGGCTATCGAGGCGTCGAGACGGGCGGTCGACAGTAACTACGACGTCGTGATACTCGACGAGATAAACGTCGCGTCACATTTCGGTCTCGTCTCGGAGGACGAGATGCTCGGTCTTATCGAGTCGAAGAGTCCCGAGACTGAGCTAATACTCACGGGACGTTACGCACCCGAGTCTGTTATACGCGAGGCTGACCTCGTAACACGTATGGAGAACGTCAGACATCCCTACGACGGCGACGGTGACGGTGACGGAGACGGAGACGGAGACGAAGCTGAGGTTGATGACGCTGAGGGCATGGACGCGAGGGAGGGGATAGAGTGGTAGATATCGAGCCAGAGTACACAGAGACAGACGAGTCGAGGCTTCTGGAGTTCGAGAGAGACGGAAGGTACGTCTCAGTCTCGGTGACTAAGAAGGGCTACGGTATGCTTATCGTCTCCGACGAGAGCGGCGAAGTAGAGCGTTACTACGGCTTCGAGATGGCTCTCGACCACGCCGCCGAGATACTGGGAGTCAGTCTGAAAGACCTCAAAGAGACCGTCCCCGACGAAGCCCGCGACATGGGGATGTAGTGTAGCTACTCGGTGTCGGACTCCAGAATCTCGTCGCCCTCGACGTTGGGCGCGCCTACGGCGAAGACGGTACAGCCTTCTTCGGTGGATATACGTCTCCAGGAGTCAGGAGAGACGGCGACAAAGTCACCCTCCTCGACTTCTACCTCGTCTCCGTCTATGTGGATAGTAGCGGAGCCGTCTATGAAGTAGTAGAGCTCCTCCTGTTCGGAGTGTCTGTGTCTCCTGTTCGAGTCGCCCTCGTCGAAGACCCAGACGCTGGGTCTCATCTCGTCTGTACGGAGCTCGTAGCCGACCGCCTTGAGCGACGGCTCTATGTCCTCTATCTGTCTCTCCTCGATGCTGTCTATGCTGGTCTTCGAGTAGCCTTCGTCCATGTCTTCGAATACGAGGTATAGTATAAAATACACACGGCTGACCCGCGTCGCCAGAAGACGTAAGTGGAAACGGTGTCAAGGACTCCCATGGAGAAAGTCAGCATAGGTGAGACGGTCTACGACGAAGACGGCAACAAGCTAGGAACTGTTAGAGGATTCGACGAGGACGGCTTCTTCGTGACCACGCGGAAAGGTATAGAGTCTCTGAGCGTCGAACACGAGAGAAGCGGTCACGAGATAGGTGAGGCAGAGCTCATATGGAGATGTTCGGAGTGCGGCGTAGTGGGTGACATAGAAGAGATGCCCGACGAATGTCCCAACTGTGGAGCCGACAAGACCTACTTATATTACTGGACAGAGGACTAGACCTTACTCGTAAACTACCCCACCCTACTTCGCTCGGGCAAACCCTTGCTCGTGGAGGGAGGGGCTTTGACGTGGACTTCCGTTCTATGGCTATGTAACCAACGGAGAGGCCTGTCTCCCCGTCGAAGGGGCATCAGTACTTACACGTTCACGGTCATCGTCCCGCCATTTAGCGCGATGTTTACGGATGCGCCTCCGTCGCCGCCGTTCTGGTTGCGACGGAGTAGCCGCCGACAACACCGCACCGCCACATTCTTGGCGGCGTTGTAGTCGGCGTGATTCTCGTAGCCACATTTCTGGCACTCGAACTGTTCTTGCGTGGGGCGGTTGTCTTCGTGGGTGAAGCCGCAACTGCTACACCGCTGTGAGGTGTAGTAGGCTGGCACCGTCTTAGCCTGTGGACTCCGCTCCAGTTCTTCAACGTCGATCCCATAGGCTTTCGCCTTGTACTCGACGTAGTTATACAGACGGTTAAACCGCCAGCGGTGGTGCCACGTTGCCCCCTGCGCTCGTTTGCGGATGTCCGTCAAGTCCTCGAAGGCGATCACCGAACAGTCGTGTTCGACCGCTTCTTCGACAATTTCGTTGGCAACGATATGGAGATACTGCTTGTAGTACGCACGTTCTTTTTCTCCGACATGTTGTAGAGTGCGGTGAGCCTCTTGTGTACCACGTTCTTGAAGCGACCTACGTCGCTTCTCGAACTCACGGTGCCAGTGGTCAAGTTCGTCTCCTGTCCAGAACGTGCCGGTTGACGCGACAGCAAGGTTCTCGACGCCGAGGTCGATCCCGAGGACTGTGTTGTGCTCGGGGACAGCGGCGTCGGTTTGCTCGCTGTCGGTGTCGTCTTCAGTGCGTTTGAAGCCGATGTGAAACCAGAACTCGTCTTCGAACGGCTTATAGTGGAGTGTGCTGGTGCGGAACTCCCAGTCGTCGTTTTCGAGGTATTCTTCGAAAGGAGTGTCTGCTGTATCGTTTGGGAGTACGTAGTCTGCTTCGATACGTCCATTAACCGTAGAGAGACTTACGTAATCATCATGGAAGGTAGCGGCTCGTTTGTCGAAACGAGCCGTGTCGGCGGTGAACTCGGGTTGGCTGGTGTCTTCGTTCTTTTCGAGACGTTCGACACCAGCCTTGACGGCTTCGACGGCTTGGAAGATGGCTTGCTGGACGAGGTTCGCCGTAAGGTCGTACTCTGCTTTCAGGTCGTGGTAGAGTTCGTCTTTGACGGCGTATTTCGCGGTTTTCTTATAGTCGTCTTCGTTCCAGCAGTGGTCGCTAGTTTCGTTGGCGCAGTGTTTGTACTGGTCAATTGTGTCGAGAAGTGCGTCCTTGTCGTTGTCGTTCACGACGAGTTCAACCGGTAGCGTCCGACGCACTTCCATACTGGTTTCAACGTATTCTATCTATTTAAATTCTTTAGGAGTGGGGGAGTTAACCCAGTGCAGAGAACAGATATCGTGGAGGTATTTGACGCGCTCCTCCCCTCCCTACTGTGCTGCTTGAGAGCCTGGGCTCTCTGCGCTGCTCGTTGAGGAAGGGGGCTCCGCGCTATCTTGTGCTGAGGTAGTCAATGAGTTCCCCGAGGCTTTCGAGAGAAGTCTCGAACACCTCCTTTCCCTTCTCAGCCGACGAGTCGGTCGGATCTCCCACGACTCCGTTCTCGGAGAACTCCGCGGTGTCGTAAGCCACGAACGATCCGCTCACGAACTCGCCCCACGAGTCGGCACCCTTAGTCATGTCGGAGTCGGAGACTAACTCGGGTTTGAGGTACTTCACGAGCGACGTCTCAAGACCTCCTGCGTGTCCCATGTCGTAGCCGTCGTCGAGTGACCTCCACCACGTCCACTCAGTCGCGAAGACAACGCCGTCACGTGTGAGGGACTCACAGACCTCCTGGAGAGCCTCTATGTTTCCTCCGTGTCCGTTGACGACTACAGCCTTCTCGAAGCCGTGGGTAGCCGCCGATTCGAGTGTCTCACGGACGTACGACCTGAAGGTGTCGGGAGAGACATAGAGGGTTCCGTCGAAATCGGCGTGTTCCTCGGATACACCGACGTTTACGGGCGGGAGACAGACAGTCTCCTCCTCCTCGGCGGCGCGTCTGGCTAGCTCGGTCGCCACGAGGGCGTCAGTACGTATGGGTGCATGGGGTCCGTGCTGTTCGGTGCTCCCGACTGGGAGGAGAGCCACGTCGAACCCTGTCTCTCTGTCACGCACGTCTGTCCATGTCAGGTCGCCGATCTCCATACTTTTAACTCGCCCCGGGACGGCTTAAACTCAAGGAAAGAGATTAGTCGTGGGTCACATAGTAGGAGTATGAGCCACAAGTTTGACCCCGAGAAAGCCGAGAAGCTCGAGGACGAGTCACGTACCGAGCTCGCTCCCGTCGACAGGCTTCTCGAACTCATCGAGGCGGACGGAGACGACGAAGTCGCCGACATCGGCTGTGGAACGGGTTTCTTCACGAGACGTGTCGCAGACGAGGTAAGCGAGGTCTACGGCATAGACGTCGAGAGACAGATACTCGAGTACTACGCCGAGAGGGGTGTGAGCGAGAACGTGAGTCTGATAGAGTCGGAGGTCGGAAGCCTCGCCCTCAAGGACGGCTGTCTCGACTCAGCCTTCTCTATCACGGTACTCCACGAGTTCTACGCCGAGGAGGCTTTCGAGGAGATAGCAAGGACTCTGAGGGAGGGAGGTACTGCTGTTATAATCGACTTCAAGAAGGTGAGAGAGGACGGAGGACCTCCGTACGACCACCGGGTTTCGGTCAACGAAGCCGTCGAGGCTTTCGAAAAAGTAGGAGAGTTCGAGAAGGTCGAGTCAGGCGAGATGGGAGACAGAACCTACTACGTCAAGGCGACTAAGTAAGGCGGTCACGCAGGTCATCGGCGTCGACTTCGAGTCTGTACCTGACGACACCGTCGACCATCACTACCGGGAGTTCGTCTCCGTACATCTCCTCCAAGCCGGGTGAAGACTCGACGTTCTGGGTCTCGATATCCACCTCTTCGACCTCGTCTAAGACCGACTCGACAGTCTCGACTGCTTTCTGACACAGCGGGCAGTTGGGTCTCACGAGTATCCTTACAGTGTTTACTGACATACACATTAAGAACTATTAACAAAATATATATTAGTCCTGAGATATTACGTGGTCGTAATGTTAGGTTCGCTCGAAAAGCAGATAGTCGCAGTCCTCGAGGACGAGGAGACAGCCACGATCAGCGAGGTTTCGGACGCTCTCGACGAGAGGGACGTTGAGATAGCCTACACGACCGTGAGCACGGTTCTCGACCGTCTCCATGACAAGGAGCTCGTCGACAGGAAGAAGGAGCCGTACAGGGGAGGTTCACGCTACGTCTACGAGTACGTCGACATACAGGACGAGTACATGAACAGCGTCGTCGACGATGTCGTCACAGTCTTCGGAGAGAACGGCGTCGCAAGCCTTGCCGACAGTCTCGGAGAGTTCGAGGACGAGGATCTCTCGGAGATCAAGGACGAGCTGGGACTCGAATAGAGTGAAGTAGAAGAACTACTGTTCTTTTAGAGTCCCGACTCGCCCTTGAGGTCCTCCTCGGAGAGTGTCTTGACGTCTATCTTGAACTCGAACTCGTCGGGGAAGCCCAGGACTTGGCTGTAGACAGTCTCGAGAATATCCGCGGCTTCCTCGGGAGTCTCGACCGAAGTGGTGTATTCGGTGTACCCCATCGCGCCAGCCTCCTCGTCGAAGTCGAATCCGTCGAGTTCGAGTATACGTCTACGTATCCTACGCGCGCCGTTCTCGATCGGCAGTGTTAGGTCTATCTCTCCACCGAATACAGAGAACTGCATCGCAGTCTCCCAGTCGTCGTGCGCGCCGTAGAACGCCGCGAAGCTCCCGTCCTCGCTCCCCGAGACTGACTCGACGGCGTCGACGACTAACCGTCTTCTCTCTTCGGGATCAGAGGAGTCTATTACGTCGTCCCAGTAAGCCGAGTCGTCGGCGTCTTCTTTCTTCATAGACGATATTGAGGCGCGCCGAAGATAGATCTGACGCCACGTAAGGTAGAAGTAAAGTAGTAGAAGAACCAACCCTGTGATATGTTAGCGATAGCTCTGGGCGGAGCGGCTCTGGCTCTCGTCGTCATAGCCGGGGCTTACACTTACAGGAATCTCTCGACCGAGGTCGTGACGTGTGACGGCTGTGGAACCGACATAGTCGATCCCGACAAGACAACAGTCTGTACAGTCTGTGACACTCCACTCTTCGAGGAGGGCGAAGACTACATGCAGTACGGGGCGGGAGGCTCATCGAGTTCGGGAACTGAGACGAACGCGACAAACACCGAGACTGGTACAGAGACCGAGAGGATAGAGCTATGAACAAACTACTCAAGGCGGGCGAGACCGAGTGGTACCTTCCGATACACGCCTACATAGTCGTCTACGAGACTGAGAGCGGCGAGGAGCTTCTGACTATCTACGAGAACGGCTCGGTACAGAAGCCGCCGAAGGCACAGGTCACGGGCAACCTCGTACGTGTAAAGCCCGAGAACGAGGTCGAGAGAACCCAGACGGGATACATAGTACGTATGAGAGAGAGGTCAGTTCTCAGAAAACAGGACGACGACCACTGGATAATACTCCCGTACGACCCTCCTACTTAGTTAGTCAGTTAGCGTCTCTGAACTCTATCTCGTCTTCCGACTTTCCGGCTTCGTCCATGACTTCTTCGGAGACCTCTATGTCGCACTCGGTACGTACGGCGAGTGAGACGGCGTCGCTCGGACGCGCGTCGAAGACGAACTTCTCCCTCTCGCCCTCGGAGTACCGCTCTATGTGTATCTTGGCGTAGAAGGTGCCGTCCATGAGGTCGTCGATTATTATTCTGTCGAGTGCACCCCCCATCTCGTTTACCATCTTGAGGAGAAGGTCGTGTGTCAGAGGTCTCTCGAAGGGCTCGTCGTCGAGCGCGATCTGTGTCGAGCGCGCCTGGTCGCCCGTGACCATGACGGGGAGATAACGTCCGCCGGCTTCGAGTACTATCGCGTACGTCTGGTCGCCCGCGAGCCCTATCCCTTTTACATTCGCGGTGAGATCCATGGGGGTAGTTGTCATTCTACCCACTTTACCTTTGGGAGGATACGAGAGAGTCGTATATAGCCGCGAGGTCGTCAAGAGTCGATCCGACGTCTATCTCGTCACGCATTTCGAGACAGTTATCGGAGAGGACGTCGCGTCTGTCGAAGGTCTCACGTATCCGGTCGACGAAGGCGTCTACGTCTCCCGGGGAGTAACGCAGTCCGTTCCTTCCCTCTTCGACTGTGTTCTTGAGACCCTCGGCGTCGGCTCCTACGACGGGTGTCCCACACGCAGTGGCTTCGAGTGCTACGATACCCTGTGTCTCGACGTCGCTCGGGAAGACGAAGACGTCGAGCGACGAGTAGAAGTCGGGGAGTCTATCACGTTCGAGGAAGCCGGGGAAGTAGACGTTGTCTATTTCTCGGGAGTCGGCGTACTCGATCAGGGAGTCACGCGCGGGTCCGTCACCCACGAGGACGAAGTCTATCTCGGGGAGACGGTCGGCGGCGTCTACTGCGTCACGTAGGTTCTTCTCGTATCCGTGTCTCCCACAGTATCCCGCGACGGGAGGCTCGGCTCCTATCTCTGAGAGGAGGTTAGACTCGACGGGTCGGAAGAAGTCGGTGTCGACTCCGTTACTCAGGACACGTATCTTGTCGTCGTCAACGCCCTTCGACGCGAGTTCGTCGCCGGCTTCGTCGGAGGGGACTATGACGATGTCAGTCTGTGAGAGGTACCTGCGTTCCCAGACCTGACTAACTTTCTGAAGACGTCTGGCTACGGCGTCGTTCGAGGTGAGGTACTCTATGTACTTCGGAATCGGGGTGTGGTAGCTCGCGACGAGAGGCAGGTCGGAGTAACGTGCGAGTCCCGCGCCCGCTATACCCATCGAAAAGGGCGAGTGTACGTGAACCAAGTCGGCTTGGCGTGACTCGGGGGGAAGCGTAGGTCCAGGTACGCCTATACGGTAGCCCTCGTAGAAAGGGAAGTCGAAGCTACGGACCGGAATCTCGTCGTCGTCGGGATCGTAGTCGTCGCTCCCGGGATACGTGACCGTCATACGTCCGGGGTACGTCTGAGACGAGTTCCATCTCTGTTTCCAGAGCTGTATGCTGTATGTGACGCCGTTGACAGTGGGTAGGTAGGTGTCGGTGAAGGTGGATATACGCGGAGACATTCGACTGTGTCGGCTTAGGCACGAGGCTACGAAAAAACTACCTACTGCCGAGACGAGACGAGACGAGACGAGCCGAACCGAAGGTCGCAAGACTCAAGTCCTGAGGAGACGTCTCTTGAGACATGAAATGGCAAGGACGTTCGAAACGTAAGAAGACAGGTGGACGTAGAAGACATCCGAGGAAGAAGAGAAAGCACGAGCTCGGCAGCGAGCCGACTGAGACTCAGGTCGGAGACGCTGACTACAAGACAGTCGTCGTCAAGGGAGGGGACAAGAAGACACGTGTTCTCCAGACCGACGAGGCGAACTACATAGACGGGGGAGAGACTTCACGCGTCGAGATACAGGACGTCGTCGAGAACGAGGCGAACCCCAACTACCCGAGACGTAACATAATCACTAAGGGTGCTGTGATAGAGACTTCGGAGGGGAAAGCCAAGGTCGTCTCGCGCCCCGGACAGGACGGCGTGATAAACGCCGTAGCTGTTTAGTTAGAAAAAAGAAGTCTACTCTTCTTCTGTCTCTTCGTCCTCGGACTCCTCAAGACCGAGGAGTGACTCGACCGACTCGTCGCCTTCTTCGACTATCTTAGTATTGAGCTGTGCGGTCGCGTCGCCTATCTCTCCGCCTCTGACGGTGACACGTTTTCTCTCGCCTTCCTTTGAGGGGTTGAATCCCGTGCCTCCCGAGACGAGTACCTCGGTAATCTCACGTCCCTCTACGTCTCCACGGAGGGGTCTTCCGGTGTCGTCGCTTCCTCCGGTTATCTCGATCTCGTAGCCGTCGAGTCCGACGAGAGATCCGTCTACTGTCTCTCCTACCGACGAGCCGACGAAGTCGTCGACATCGGCTTCGAGTTGGTACGAAGTCCCGGTTTCAGTATCTGAGACTATGACCTGCATATCCGTCAAGACGTGTGCTCTCTTAATAAGGATAGTGATAGGTCGATACTCCTATGCTATGTAAGGACGTACCCGGGAATAATGCAAACCGAACACGTAGACGACAGCCGAAGTACGGCGTCCGAGGTGGGTGCGAGATGTGACCTCTACGACGCCTCGGAGTCGGTCGACATAGAAGGGCTGTACAAGTACGTCTTCGACCTGCCGAGACAGAGCATAGACGTCTGTGTGTATCTGTCTCAGACAGACGGAGCCACAGTCGACGAGATCGCCGACCATCTCGACGCGAGCAAGAGCACTGCGAACCGTGTCATGAGGGAGCTAGTCGACAAGGGTGTGGTCGAGAAACGTCCTGTCAACTTAGACGAGGGTGGCGTCGTGAATCTGTACTACCACCAGGACGTCTGTGACGTGAAGGACTGTCTCGTGAGCGAACTCGACTCGTGGTACAGGGAGGCGAGAGAGGTCATAGAGAAAGTCTCAGAGGAGAAGGCGGCGGAGGTAAGAGACTAAATTTCCATCTCTGCGTTTTCTTCTGACAGATAACTTATAGTCTCAGAGATGGTCTTGTCTGTGAACTCCTGGGTGACCCGACCCTGAGGATTTACGATACTACTGTGCTTGATGGTTGCGATGACCCAAGGAGAACAGTAAGACGTCTTGTCAGGATTTTTACCTTCTGTCCAGTCAGTGCCTATTTCGAAGTTGTGTGGTAGGTCAGTCGTTGTGAGGGCTGCACAGATGTACTCTTCGTTAGGATATGGTAGAGTGTCAGACGCGAGAAGTAGCCACAGTCTCGGGTTCGATCCATCCCGGAAAGGGTCGGGAGCCCAGAATACGTCGCCTCGCTCGTATCTGTGACTGTCACTCATCTCTCCTCAGACTGTTTTTGACGAGGATCGACGGCGTGTTCCTGCCAGTCCTCGTAGTCGAAAGTGTCGTCCTCGTGGCTGTCTGCTACTTGGCTAGACTGTCTGACAGCTGCATCAAGGCTCTGGACGTGGTCACTGACCCGCCAGTACTTGGATCTGTGTTCGACACGTCCTTTCTCACGAAGACGGACGAGTGTCGGTCCTACAGATCCACTCTTGACATCAGTCGCTTCAGCTATCTCGGACTGCGTGAATGCTTTGTCAGGGTTCTGTCTCAGGAACGACAGGATTCTGCCCGCGTTAGTCTCAGGATTGGGAAGACTCGGGTTCTCGTCTAGTCTCTCAAACCTCTCGGCTTCTATGGGCATACTGTATTCTATGTACCGTACTGTATTAGATGTACTGGTAGATATATACAGCCCACAGAGAGTGACACAGCCACAGCTACGTGTCTGTGCGAGTTAGGTTATTTCTCAAAGAATAAAGAAAGGCTGTCTGTGTGTCTGTTCTTTTCTAAGACCTACTCAGAGTAAGCGTGAGCTTACTCCTTTCTTCTGAGAGCTATGAGACCAGCGCCGATGAGGGCGATCAGAGTCGCAGCGACTCCGAATCCAGGCTGTCCCTGTCCACCGCTGCCGGACTTGTTAGCCTTCTTCTGGAGCTGCTGGTTCTCCTGCTTAAGCTGATCGATCTGACTCTGTAGCTTCTCGTTCTGCGACGTCGCGTTCTCAAGCTGCGTGTTGAGCTGCTGGTTCTGCGTCTGGAGATCCTCTACCTGCGTGTTGAGCTGCTCGTTCTTCGTCTGAAGCTCCTCTACGTTGCTCTGGAGCTGACTGACTCTGTCTGCGAGTGTCGGCTTGGACGAGAGCATCGCGTCGTTGCGCTCTCCTTTCGCGACTATCTCAACTGTGACTGTGTCAGTGTTGTCTCCGTCGTCTGCTTCGATCTTGTACGTTCCAGGCTCAAGTCCCGTCGTGTCTACCGTAACCGACCAGACTCCGCTCTCCATCTTCCACATGTCCGTCGTCTTGACAGGCATCTCTGTCTCACTCGGACCTTCAACAGCCTCTACACTTATCGTGTTATCGTCTGGCTGGAGGTTCGTCGTTCCGCGTACCATCATCGTCTCTCCTACCTCTATCGGCACTACTCCCGTGATGTTACTGTGCGACGCAGGCACTACGTCGTTGATCGACGTGCGAGAGTCCGTAAGACGGAACGAGTCAGTGACTATGAGATCGTCACTTCCCGTATCCCCAGCGGTGTCGGCAAGGAGTATCTCAAGCGTCTGGTCGTGGTTGGCGTCTTCTGCGGAGTCGAAGACATCACCAGAACCGCGATTATCAGCCGCCTCTATGGCGTCTGCAACAGCATTCGCTCCGGGTATTGTGCCGGTGGTTCCACCGCTTCCACCGAAGGCACCGTCACGTCCGGCAGAGAGTGCGAAGACAGTCACTCTTCCTTCGGTTATATCTCCTCCAACCGAAAGATCCTCTTCTTCTATTGTGTTATCGTCTTCCGCTGTGACTGTTGTAGCGTGTGTATTACCCTTCTCATCAACGAATCCTATGACTACCTCGTCAGGCCCGACTGACTCACCTGTGACATCGAGGGTTTTCTCATTAGTTGTGACCTGTCCATTTACCGTGTGGAACGTTGCTGAGAGGCTGGGCTGTACGACCCGAATGGAGCGCTGTGTCGAGGTTCCACTGTTGAACCACGACGTGTTAATTTGGTCGTTTACGGTTCCGTTCTGGTCAGGATCCGCGTCTGTCGCGGCTATCGCTCCTATTCTGTATGTGCCCGATATACCGAAT
>JAXIOF010000016.1 GCA_034190545.1 Candidatus Afararchaeum irisae
CTCCTTTACATTAGTGGCTTAATCCAACGCAGTCTAGTGATTCACCAGAGCCAAGATGATTGAATCTATTCCTAGAGATTTCGTAAAGCTGGAATCAATAACAAAATCCGTATCAGAGGGTATCCATTCGGGCAAGGATGAGGTATTTTTCCTGGGTCCTGAAACAATCACAGAATATAGTCTTGAAGAAGACTTACTTAAACCCGTTCTCAAAGGAAAGGATATCAAAAAATATTTGCCTCCAAAAACGGGTTTAAAGGTTATTTACCCATATAAAAACGACGAAGTAATTCCTAAGAACCAACTCCAGAACGACTATCCTAACACCTGGAGTTATTTAAAGGAGAACGAAGGCAAGCTTCGAGAACGAGAGTACGTTCTGGATTCAGGTAAGGAGTGGTATGAGCTTTGGTGCGAGCGTAAGGAGGAAATATATGAAAACCCAAAAATACTCTTACCCGAAATCGCTGACTCCAATAAATTCACTTTAGACACTGGTGATAATGAGTATTTCTTTAACACAAAGGTTAAGAGCATTAGAACCACTCAAGAGAATCATATAAAGACTCTCTTAGGGGTTCTAAATTCCAAGTTGCTTGAGTTCATGTATCGGGGTATAGCGCCACCGAAAAGAGGAGGATTTAGAGCTTATAAATCGGGTTTCCTTTATGAGTTACGCGTCCCCAGAGATTCACAGAGTCGTATACACGATTTAGTAGATGAGATGCTTAATCTCAAAAGTGAGTATTCTAATCTGAATCTATCAGTGCTTGACTATCTTGGTATCTCTACCGACGATGGAATATCTGACTCGATAGGGGGCGAAACACTTGGCGACCTGTACATGCCGCCCGCCGGACTCGCCGACTCGCCGTTATCGAAGACTGCCGAGGACTACGAGGGTCTGCGTGTCGAGGACGTACATTTCGAGAGCGACGGAGCGCGTCTCGTCATGCACGCCGAGGTTAGCTACAAGCCCGACGAGGACGACCCGCGCGAGACCGACAACTGGGGACGCCTCGCCGAGGACGAGTTCGAGAGCTACGAGGCGATGGTCTTCACCGGCTTGTCCGACGCCGAGGAGACGCTCGTCCGCGAGTTCGTGCCCGTCGCCGTCGACGAAGCAGGCGGGTTCGCGGACTTCCGACAGAGCGCGAAACAGACAATAAGCCTCGTAGACAGGCTTGAAGACCTCACGCTCCCCGACGTGGACGCGACACGCGACGGACTCGAAAGGTACATGGAGGTCAAGAACCGCGCCGACGAACTCGACGAGAAGATAGAGAAGACTGACACTCTAATAGACGAAATCGTCTACGACCTGTACGGACTCACCGACGAGGAAATCGAAATCGTAGAGGAAGCTGTCGCCGACTAACCGCGAGTGACGAAGGAGCGAGCGGGTACTTTTTGGTTCAGATTTTTGCGAGAAGAGGTGAGCGAGCACCCCGAGAGAACCTGACGAAGTAAAAAGGTGGGTGTACGACATCTACGGACTTACTGACGAGGAGATAGAGATCGTAGAAGAAGCCGTCGAGGGATGAGAAACACACTCAGAAGGACTATATTTCTTCGAGTATCCGCTCTATGTCCTCGGCGTCGAACCCGTCTTGCCCCTCAACATACTCATTAACTTCAGCCTCGCCTGACAGACTGCGTATCCTTTCTAGAACATCTCCAGCCTTCGTATCGTACTTTGCTACCGGATACTTGTCGTACTCATGGTCAGTAACTTCGAGAAAGTAGAAGATATTGTATCCCTCAGGTTCGTCGGCGAAGACACAGTATCCCCTCATTTCGTCCCCTGCGCGGAACTGTTTGACGTTTTGGACACCGCTGTACGGCTTCTCGACGTACTGATCCGGCGTCGAACTTTCGAGCGCGTCTTGGAGGCGGGAGAGGAACTGCCGTTGGTACTCGGTCTTCTTATCTAAATCGTTGAACAGCGAATCAGCGGCGTCTCGGTGGAATATAGCTACGTTCTCATCTGACGTGAGGGAGTACTCCCGCATATCAGTCTAACTCTTCAAGCACTTCCTGCGGTGACACCGTTTCCTCCTCGTCGAAGTCCTCGTCGAACTTTCTCGTGTCCTCTGTAGAGACGTCCTGTACTCGGCTCGATTCCGATACCAAGTCGTACTTTTCTGCTTCTTCCTTGAGCCTCGAAATCTCTTCGTTGTACTCGTTTCTTAGCTCTCCGAGCTCGTCTTCGATACTGTTGAGCAACCGGTCTTTGTTCTCGCCAGGCGATAGGTTTACGGTGTCTCTTGATATGAGGAGAGCGACGTACTTCCACGCCCCTCCATAGAAGTAGTCGA
The DNA here is from genome assembly GCA_034190545.1 of Candidatus Afararchaeum irisae. NCBI lineage: Archaea > Methanobacteriati > Methanobacteriota > Halobacteria > Halorutilales > Halorutilaceae > Afararchaeum (SeqCode) > Afararchaeum irisae (SeqCode). The sequence continues at coordinate 2,319 of JAXIOF010000016.1, forward strand.
GCACCCTCTTAATAAACCGTTGCTGAACCTCTGTAACGTCGTCCCTATCGGACGCGGTGGTCAGTATCTCCGTCAGCAGAGCCTCGTAGTCCTGTATCTTGCCCACCGACTCCTTGAGGTTTGGATTCGAAGCAACCTCATGGATAACACGTGGGAAACGCTTCATGAGTAGAGAGACGACCTCCTCTCCTTCCTCATGCCAAGAGGGGTCTTCCCTTACCTTATCGAGAACCTGTTGGAGTTCGGCACTAGCGATGTATAGGTCACGGTACTCGTCGGGGGCATGCTCAAAGTAGAACTCTGTTAGATACTCTTTTGTATCAGTCTCGACGATATGTTCGAACTCGCCGAGGTCGTTACTAAAGAAATAAGAATACTCTTCCGGACTTCTCGTTTTGTCTGATGGGCTCTGCACCCTTGGCTCATTTACGGCTTGGACAGTGTCTGCCGGGCGTGGACTAACGCTGACTTTCTGATTCGCTACATTTACCGGCGCAGGTCCGTATTTATACCATCCATAAGTTATTGGAATGTCGTACTCCTTGATAGCGAAGTAAGCCAGCTTATTGAACTTGATTGGGTCGACTGAATCGGAGCCATACCCCTTTCTGTGCATGGCTATTTCCACCCCTTCTTTGATGTCGTCCAGAATACTGTCTTCGTCGCCAAGGGTGAACATGAATATATCTATATATGAGACCTGATTAATGACTCTTTCTGTGTTGAGATTCGTCGTGTCAACAGTTATGTGCGAGGGTCAGTCAACTAATACATGATGAACGCATTAATTTCCAATAATTTGAGGGGGAGCCGATGACCAACTACGAAGTCGGTGACAAGATCTCTTTTGCTGGAGGCAGGGGAGAAATAACTAAAATAGAAGAACGCGATGATTCCAACCTTCTATTCGTTCTGACCGAAGGCGATGATCGAGACCTCAAGAAACTGCATAGTACCCTTCCACACATAGAAAAGCTCGGATCGGTCGCAGACAGTATCGTGGAGAAAGACTTCGACCAGCCGATCAAGTATGACCTGCGAAGGAAAGCCACCGAACTCGACTTAGCGTACAAACACGACAGGTTCCTCTCACTAACAAGTAGTCAGATAGAGATAGAGCCCTACCAGATACAAGCCGCCTACGAGATACTCAACTCATACGATCATAGGTATCTCATAGCTGACGAGGTCGGTCTCGGTAAGACTATTGAAGCAGGCATAGTCATAGAAGAGCTTGTAGCACGTGACAGAGCTGACCGCATTCTAATCGTCTCCCCTGCACCACTCACGACCCAGTGGCAAGACGAGATGCGGGATAAGTTCGGCAGAGACTATGTGGTTTACGACAGAGGATATGTCAACGCTACAAGGAATGCCCATCCTAACAAGAACGTCTGGGAACAGGAAAACCACGTAATTACCTCTATAGACTTTGCCAAGCAGGATGATATGCTTGAGCCCCTCAAGAACGCCGAGTGGGACGTAGCAGTATTCGACGAGTCACACCACCTAACGGCAAAGGAAGACGAAAAAACCGAACGGTACGAGGTTGGTGAAGCGGTCTCAGACAATACTGACGGATTGATCTTCCTTACAGGAACTCCTCACAGCGGAAAGTCCGTTCAGTTTTATAAGATGGTCAGCCTTCTTGACCCGTACCGTTTCACAGATGAAAGCGATATAACTCCTGACGAACTCGACGATCTTATGATACGTCGTCTCAAGTCCGATATGGTCGAACCCGACGGTACACCGATGTTTCCGGAGAAGGAAATCCGTACACTCCCCGTAGACTTTACCCCTCAAGAGCGAGATCTATATGAGAATGTCACTGAGTATATAACTGAACACTACAACGAAGCTAAGGAGGAAGGCAATCAGGCGACTGGATTTGCGATGGCGATCTACCAAAAACGTCTCGTATCGAGTATCCACGCAATTCGGAAGTCGCTGAAAAAGCGGGTACGGACTATACAAAATGACGCCATAAAAGAGGATATCTCGAACGAAAAACAGGATCTAATCGCACGCTACAGCACAGATCCCACCTCTCTCACCTCCAAGCAGAGAGAGAAGGTTGAAAAAGAGCTTCAGAATCTTACTCTATCGACCAACCCTGAAAGAGTCGAAAGAGAGCTGGATATAGTTAAAGAACTCAAAGAGCAGGCAGAGAACGTTGACGTCGACTCGAAGGCTGAGAAACTCAGAGAGTTTGTTGAGGGTGTGCTACAAGAAGACCCCGACGAGAGGATACTGATATTTACTGAGTACACAGACACGCTTGAGTATCTACGTGACGAGGTACTGTCGAATTACGACATAGCTCAGATCCACGGTGACATAGACCACGACAGACGACGCGCGGAGCAGCGAAAGTTCGAAGACGAAGTCAATATCATGCTGGCTACCGACGCGGCGCAAGAAGGTATAAACCTACAGTTCGCCCACATCATGGTGAACTACGACCTCCCGTGGAATCCCAACCGGATAGATCAGCGTATGGGACGTCTACACAGATACGGGCAGGAGAACACCGTCCAGATACACAATCTGTTTGTCCGTGATACACGTGAGAATAAGATACTCGATCTCTTGATGGACAAAATCGACGCTATAGAGTCCGACCTCGGTATGAGTTCTGACGTGTTAGGTATGGTTCTAGAGGACTTTGACTTGGAGAGTACTATAATGAACGCAGTCCACGAAGACTCTCCGGTCGAAAAAGTTGTCGAGGACATAGACACAGTTGTCGAAGAACAAAAAGAAGCACTCGAAACTGTTGAAAATAACTTCCTGATAAGAGACCACTTCGACCCACAGGACATACTTGATATCATAGACGAAAGTAGGGAAGAAGCCATCAGTGAAGACGATATTAAGCTATTACTCCAGGAGTTCTTCGATAACTTCGGTGGTGAGATCAAAGGTTATAGACCCGGACCGTCTCGTAAGGATGGCGATGTATATAATCTAGAAGTACCTGAGGTAGTGTCCGGTAGTAATGTCAGAAACAGATACGAGAAGATGACATTTACACGCGAAGTCGCACTAGAGAGCGAAGACATTGACTTTTTGTCACTCGATCACCCGTTGGTACAGAGTGTAATAGACTACTGTCTAAACGAAGAAAGGTTAGGAGGAAAGAGTACTGCGTTAGTGACTGACGAGAAAGAGAACGCGCCAGGAATACTGTTTAACTTCCGAGTAGGTTACGAGGCTGGAACCAACGGGGAGGAAATTAGCGAGGATCTGATACAGATTTATGGTAACTGGGAGCGCGAAATAACCGAAGACCCGCCCGAGACAGTAGATACACTCTCACCTGAAGACGCGATGGATCATCCTGACGTAGACTCTATCTCTACCATAGCTGACCATCTATATGAGGACGCCAAAGACAGAGCTTGGTCAATAATTAATGGATCTGCGGAGGAAGCCCGTGAGAAACGAGAACACGAGATCGATATTAAAGAGGAACATGCAAAACGGTACTTTGAGAATGAAATTCAGAATTGGGAAGAACGTTTAGAGGAGTACCGCAGAAAGGATGACGAAGCTGACAAAGACATGACTATAGCAATCAGAAATGCTGAGACGAAGATACGTGACCTCAAAAGAGAAAGAGAGACCGAGTTACAGCGACTTGAGGAGGAAAAATCTGTCATACCCAAAGAGCCTGAAATAGTGAATGCTTCTGTTATAGTTCGTCCCGAGGACGTGTAAGTTTCAGTTCCACCAGTCCAGATCTTGGTTGTGTCTTTCTAAGAACTCTGGCTTTATTCTTACTTCTTCTGGGAGCTCTATCTTGTCCCCTTCTTTCTCTAATAAAGTCCGGCGGAGAAACGTACTTTCTGTCTCAAAATCAGGGGACACGTGGAGTCTATAATCCTGTGATAGAGTGAATATGCCTGAGTCAAATGCCGCGTGATGTATTTTATTGAGTACCATGACGTTTTCAACTTCATGCCTATATTCCGGATAGTCGCTCCAAGAAAGAACGTGAGAAACTTCTAGCAGACGTGGATCATCAACAGAAGTTATCAGACACTGGTTATAGTATAATCTAAGAACCAACGGGCGAAACTCAGATGGCGTGTTTCTTACTGTGGTTGAAGTCTCATGTTCGGATGTTTCGATACTCTCATCTCTCTTTTCCAGTTTCTCTTTTAGTTGAACTATATCTGAGGGATGCTCCTCTTCGTGATTACATTCATACCGAAGATGAGTCCTGACCGTTTCTTTCTTACAGTCAAATACCTCAGCAATCTCTCTCATTGAATATCTTTTATCATAGTATAGAGATCTCATTTCACTGCAATCTTCCTTCGAAATATCTGTTCCCGCCATTTTCTTCATACCGTTGACTGAGTCGATTAATAAGAATTAGGGACTTCTTTCAATTCGTAGTTATCCGATAACTACGAACCATACACACCCTATTCGGCTATATACACCCTCAAAACAGCCTCGCCGACAGAACTAAGTTCGTAGTTGTCTATGGATAAGTAAGAAGTGGATATGAGGGTCGAGAAAAGCGGAAACGGATACAAATGTTGGCTCAATCAAGACGAGTTCGAGGAGCTCACGAGAGCAGCCGATGGATACCGAGAAGATCTGATAGTTCGACTTGGGGGGAGAGTAGGACTGCGTAGCTTCGAGATCCCCCAGGTCAAGCCTAAGCACGTAAATAGAACGAGAGATGGAGAGCACTATATGCTCAGGATACCCCGAGGTAAGGACACCTCGGGGGACGGCGGTAAGCCTCGGGATGCCTACCTCCCTACAGACCTGGAGAGAGACCTGCATCGGTATGTAAAAGCTGAGAGTATTGGACAGGATGAGGTGATTTTTGACATCTCACCTCGATGGATACAGGAGATAGTGTCTCAGACCGCCGAGAAAGCCGCTAAGAACACGGGTAACGACGACTTCGAGAGGGTGTCGAGTCACGACCTGCGCCGGTACTTTGCTCATCGAATGCTGGTCGAGGAAAGGATGAATCCCGAGGTGGTCATGGAAGTCGGAGGGTGGGAAGATTACGAGTCGATCAAGCCGTATCTCTCGAAGCCAAGTGAGGAGACTATCGTATCCGAGTTCGAGAGGGTTAATTCGTAGTTCCCACGTATTTTCATTCGAGGATAATGAGGATTCGATAGTAGTGTCGTAGAGCTATTGAGTAGAGGCTTCGGGTTCTTGGAAGGGAGTAAGTATAGATCCATGACCTTACTGAAGAGTTTTTATAGGAGCTGATGTCGGAGAAGGTAGGAAAGTACGACAAATATCCGAGAAACACAGCCCTGAAGAGTTTTTCTAATCGTCTAAACCACTGGATAATGTCGTAAGTATGCATAAACACGACACTACATGAGATTAGAATACCAAGTAAGGATCAAAATTAGAAAAAAAAGAACCCTCATTTCCCGTGGATCAACTGGATCACTTAGACAAAAAGAGGCTACGGCGGGTTTTGATTTTGCGCGCTTACGCACACATATAAGGGGATATTGACAGATTTTGGCGAAACATCTAGACTTCGCATAGCTCTGTAGACGTAGTTACACACAAGATCGAGAAGCTACTCGTGTCGCGTGGTATAGTCGCTGAAAACAGTAAGATACCGCTCTATGGTGTTTCTTGGGTAGATATATCAGAAATAAAACATAAACTGAGTGAAGCTTAGGCTGTCCGGTCTCGGATTATCTCGGTCTCAGATCTGAGGTTATGCGGTAGTCGTCGTTCTGAATCACAAGCTGGGTTCTCTCACCGGACTTACCGAATGTAAGATAGTCATCGGGGTCGTCTGCGAATCTAAACGTAATACTGAGTACCTCGTCGTAGCCGCGGCGTGCTCCTAAGACACTGTATGCGGATCGCAGAAGCTCCTTAGCCTCGGATCTTGTCATCCTCTCTTGGTGAACCGTGAGTTCGTCGTCGCGCTTTAGATTGCCTTCTATACCCCATCTAGTAGCCCAGCGTTCTAGCGCGGAGTCAGACGCGGCTGCGGCTCTTTCACTGCGTAGCTGCTGGGATATGTCGGACGAGACGCTGGCTCCCTTCTCCAAGAGGTCGTCTAACCTGTCGAAGAGGTAGTCTGAGCTTATCGAGAGCTCGCCCTGGTCAAGGTCGACGACTGCCGAAAGCCTGTCTGAGACGTATCTATACACGCTTCTGACGGATCTATCGAGAGCCTCCGCAACTTCTCCGACTGAAGCCGATCCGTGTCTGTTTACGATCTCTTCGAGAGCCTCCAACTCTATCTCGTCGGCAACACCGACGACTCCTACCGCAGTCTCCTCCTGAGCGTCTTCGATTTCGTCGCACGGGTCGACGTAGAACTCGACTCCATCCGATTTCATTGCCGTTACGGTAAACTCGTCGTCGTCAACATAGACCGTAGAGGTCGGATTAACCGGAATACCCGACCAACGGAGGGTATTCGTGAGAATAGTATCGGCGTCTGCCCGAGCCTCGTCGATCTTCTCCCAGGGTATACTGTCGCCCTTGATCTGTACTTCTACCTTCGGTTGGTCAATAGGGTCTTGGACGGAGTGTCTCGGGTTCTTGAGATGGTAATGTTTGATATTCGCGGGATACGCGACATCCACCATGTCGCTAAGATCCTCTTCACCGAGACTGAGGTGAGTCATCCGACCCAGAACGTCCTGGTTGTCCCATTTGTACTCTCCTACGCTCTCGTCTTTCGACGCGTAGAACTTCGAGAGCTCGGTTAGCTTTCCGTCGAGTCCGACTATCCTATCCGAGTACTCTCTCTTTATCCTGACGTGGCGTTCGATCTGTGTCCACGTTGAGAGGTCACTTCGGATATCCTTTTTCCGAAGATACTTGGGGTTAAAGTCGACGGCTTTTGCTACAGCCCGAGCCGCTGAGAGGACTTCGTCGGGTTCGAGATAGCTCGAATTTATCTGTACACGGAGACCACGAGGTGTCTCAGCGTTAGGCACTATACTCTCGCCGTCGAGAGACTCCATCTTCTCCCAGCTTGGTCGCAGCACGAGAGAGATATCAGCCTGTCCGTCTACCTCTGTACACTGTATCGAGTACTCGTTGACTCTGTCGTAGTCTATCCTATCTATATCACTCGGGTCTAACTGACTCGACCAGTACTTGACAGCCGTTATCTTAAACTCACGACCGACAGCCTCGAAGGTAATGTCTCCGTCGACATCAATAGTCTGGCTCTTTCCTGATTCTGACTTATGCTCGGGGTACTCGTCGCTGAGGTCGTAGACCGCTGAGACGAGACCGAAGTATGCGTCTAAGGTTTCGTGGTCAAACGCCGTCTTTGCTTCGAGACCGTGTGTGACGGGCTTGATTAGGTCTGTAGAATCGGGTGTTCTCGCTTCCTGTCCCTCTTCGAGAGTACAGGTCAGGCTTTCTCTTACGTGTTCGTCTCTTTCCTGGAGGGTCTCGAAGGTCTCTCCGCAGCTACGGCATGTCGCGCGCGCCCCAAAGTCGACGTCTTCTTCGTTGTCCTCGTCTCCGCCACTGCGGTCTATGTAGTCGTTGAGGTCGAACGTCTCGGGATCGTATTCTCTGGGATGTCTGTTTTTGAGGTGTGTCTCCCAGATCTCGGCGTCGATATGTAGGCTACAGTCCTCACAGTATATCTTCTCGTCAGCCTCTATATTAGTCCCAACAGACTCATCACCCAAGCCGACCACCTCGGTTCCTCAAAATAAAAGCCGGAAAGAGCCGACCTCCGTTCCGAGACGAGTCGGACTCCCTTTCACGGGAAGGTATTTTCGAGGTGTGAAGCGGTCGCTGTCTGGTGGTTTTGTGTTCCCGAAGAATCCGTAAAAATTTGCTTGGACCGGCGGGGATTTGAACCCCGGGCCTCTTCCTTGCGAAGGAAGCGATCTACCACTGATCTACCGGCCCTCTATCTACTTTATACTCTATATAAGTTAAGAGATGTTTTGTGGCTTGTGGTTTAACTCTCCAGCTCTATCTCGATCGAGACATCCTCGGGAACCTGTATCCTCATGAGCTGTCTGAGAGTCCTCTCGTCGGCGTCGACGTCGATGAGACGTTTGTGGACGCGCATCTCCCAGTGCTCCCACGTCGCGTTGCCCTCACCGTCGGGGCTCTTACGTATGGGGATCTCGAGTTCCTTCGTCGGCAGAGGAACAGGTCCCGAGAAGTTGACACCTGTTCTCTCGGCTATCTCCTTCACATCGTCGGTAATCTGGTCTAAGTCGTCGGGCTCAGTTCCCGAAAGACGTACGCGAGCAGTCTGCATAGTCGTTAAGAGCTAGTCGCTCTCTTCGACTTCTATGACCTTACCCGCTGCGACCGTCTGTCCCATGTCACGGATGGCGAACGAGCCGAGCTGAGGTATCTCGCTCGAAGGCTCGATGCACAGAGGCTTCTGGGGACGGACGGTGACCATCGCGGCGTCACCAGCCTTTATGAAGTCGGGGTTCTCTTCCTTGACCTCTCCGCTCGACGGATCGAGCTTCTGGTCGAGGCTCTCTATCGTACACGCGACCTGTGCGGTGTGGGCGTGGAAGACGGGTGTGTATCCCTCAGTGATGACGCTCGGGTGCTGCATCACGACTATCTGCGCCGTGAATGTGTCGGCGACAGAGGGTGGGTTATCGACAGGACCACAGACGTCTCCGCGGCGTGTGTCCTCCTGTCCGATTCCACGTACGTTGAATCCGACGTTGTCTCCGGGACCTGCCTCGTCGATCTCCTCGTGGTGCATCTCTATCGACTTGACCTCTCCGCTAGATCCGGAGGGCTCGAAGACGACGTCGTCTCCGGGGTGGAGCATACCAGTCTCGATACGTCCGACGGGGACTGTACCTATACCCGAGATGGTGTAGGCGTCCTGTATCGGGATACGCGTCGGGAGGTCTACGGGCTCCTCGGGCTTCTTGAGGTCGTTGAGTGCCTCTATGAGAGTAGGACCGTCGTACCACGGAGTGTTGTCCGACTGGTCGGCTATGTTGTCTCCCTCGAAGGCAGAGACGGGTGTGAAGACGACGTCGTCGGTCGGGAAGTTGACCATCTTGAGGAGCTCCTCGACGTCCTCGATAGCCGCGTTGTAGTCGTCCTCGTCGTAGTCGACTGTGTCCATCTTGTTGATGGCGATGACGAGCTCGTCGATTCCGAGTGTGCGCGCGAGGAAGACGTGCTCCCTCGTCTGTGGCTGTACACCCTCGTCGACGTCGACGACGAGTACGGCGTTGTCAGCCTGAGACGCGCCCGTGATCATGTTCTTGACGAAGTCACGGTGTCCCGGGGCGTCGATGATGGTGAAGTAGTACTCGTCTGTGTCGAACTCCTGGTGAGCGATGTCTATCGTGACACCACGCTCACGCTCTTCCTCGAGGCTGTCCATCACGTAAGCGAACTCGAATCCGCCCTTGCCCTTCTCCTCTGCTTCTTCTCTGTGCTGTTCTATAACGTGCTCGGGAACGTTCCCCGTCTCGAAGAGGAGACGTCCTACGAGAGTCGACTTACCGGCGTCGACATGGCCTATGATGGCCAGGTTCATGTGTGGTTTGTCTGCCATAGTTTTCTTCCTCTTGATTAACTGTTTTTGAACTGATTACTTAATAACGATTACGGTTAGGGTCACAAATACCAGACAGTAACGTGGTAAGGGTTAACAAACACCAACTTCAAAATGGGCTACTTGCTCCCGAGTCTCTTGTACCCCACGGTCGAGAATATGTAAGACAGGACTACGAGAGCGAGTATGAGTCCGAGTAAGACTCCTATCTGTCCCGTGGGTCCGAAGGCTGGTTTTATATTTCCTGTGCTCGGGGCACCTGAGAGTAGTATTCCTGTGTCCATACCCGCGTGTTAAACAGTAACAGGATAAAAAGCTCTCGGTTTAGAGTGTGAGAACACCGAAAGCCGTTAGGAGACGAGAGATGATTAGGACGTATGCGACAGATATCCGACCTGAGTCCCGACGAAAGGAACCAGATTATCGACAGGTCTACAGAGACCGACCGTGTCGTGCCCGACGTCGGCGACATACTCAAGGAGGTCAGAGAGAGAGGCGACGCCGCAGTCGAGGAGTTTACCTCGAAGTTCGACGACGTAGATCTCGACTCTCCGACTGTGGACGAAAGTAGGATAGAGGCGGCGTTCGACGAGGTCAACGACGGAGTCCTCGAAGCCGTAGACGAGGCGGCTGAGAGAATCGAGGAGTTCCACTCGAAACAGGTGCGTGAGGACTACACCGAAGAGACCGACGAGGGCATAGAGGTCGGGAGACGTTTCGTTCCCCTCGACTCCGTAGGAGCCTACGTCCCCGGCGGAGGCGCGGCGTATCCGTCTACGGCACTCATGACAGTGATACCCGCTAAGGTCGCGGGGGTAGAACGTGTCATAGCGTGTACGCCGCCGCGTCCCGAGCCCCTTACAGTCGTCGCCCTGAGTTTAGCAGGCGCGGACGAGGTATACGAGATAGGCGGCGCGCAGGCTGTGGGAGCGATGGCATACGGCACTGACTCTGTCGAGGGGGTCGACAAGATAGTCGGACCCGGGAATATCTACGTCACGGCGGCGAAGGAGCTCGTACAGGGCGATGTCCTCATAGACTTCCCCGCAGGACCCAGCGAGATAGGTGTCGTCGCAGACGGGACAGCCGAGCCCGAGTTCGTAGCCGCCGACATGCTCGCACAGGCAGAACACGACCCGAACGCGAGCGTCTTAGCCGTGGCGACGAGCCGAAGTATCGCCGACGAGATCGAGGACGAGATCGAGACACAGATGGGCGAGATGGAGAGGGGTGAGACGGCGAGCCAAGTAGTAGACGACTCCTCGGTTCTCTACGGAGACCTCGACGACTGCGTCGATCTGATGCGTGAGTACGCTCCCGAGCATCTCTCTATATTCACAGAAGACGACGAAGAAGTCCTCGACCGCGTCAGACACGCCGGATCGGTCTTCCTGGGTAACTACACTCCCGTAGCCGCGGGCGACTACGCCACGGGTACGAACCACGTCCTCCCGACCTCGGGAAACGCACGTCTCTACGGAGGTCTGAGCGTAGACGACTTCGTCAAAGGCGTGACAGTCCAGAGGCTGTCGAAGGAGGGACTGGGTAGCCTCGCCGACACCATAACCACACTCGCGCGCGAGGAGGGACTCCCAGCCCACGCCAAGTCGGTTGACTTAAGGACGCGCGAGGACGATTAGTTGAAAAATGAGTTCAGACAGAACATATGCCGGCGACCTCGAAGCCGGTGAGGAGACCACCGTAAAGGGCTGGGTTCACGAGGTACGTGACCTCGGGGGCATAGCCTTCGTGATACTACGTGACACCTCGGGCAAGATACAGATAAAGCTCAAGGATGAGGTCGTCGACGAGGACGTCATAGAGAAGGGCAAGTCGCTCAACCGCGAGTCGGTAGTCGCTGTAACCGGAACCGTCGAGGAGGAGGAACGCGCTCCTACGGGACTCGAAATACTCCCCGACTCAATAGAAGTTCTCAACGAGGCAGAGCCCGAGCTTCCACTCGACCCGAGCGGAAAGGTCGACGCCGAGCTTCCGACGAGGCTCGACAACCGTTACCTCGACCTCAGGAAGCCCGAGATCAAGGCTATATTCGAGATACGCGCCGAGATACTCGACGCTCTCAGGGAAGAGTTCCGGGCACAGCAAGCGACCGAGATAAACACGCCGAAGATAGTCGCGACGGCGACAGAGGGCGGAACAGACCTCTTCCCTATGACCTACTTCGAGCGCGAGGCATTCCTCAACCAGTCGCCTCAGCTCTTCAAACAGATGATGGTGGGCTCGGGGCTCGAACGCGTCTTCGAGATAGGTCCTATATTCAGGGCGGAACAGCACAACACACCGCGCCATCTCAACGAGGCGACCAGCGTCGACTTCGAGAGCGCGTTCATAGACGACAGAGACGCTATGGAGATCTGTCAGGACGTCACAGTCGCGGCGTACGAGAGGGTCGTCGAGGAATGTGACGACGAGTTAGACGCAGTCGGTGTCGACATCGAAGTCCCCGATACGCCCTTCGAGTACCTTACCTATGACGACTGTCTCAACATAGCCAACTCGAACGGCGCGGACCTCGAATGGGGAGACGACCTCACGACCGAGGCGGAACACGCCATAGGCGAGGAGATAGGCGAACATTACTTCATCACTGACTGGCCCGCCGAGATAAAGCCCTTCTACGTACAGGAGAACGAGGAAGACGAGACCGCGAAGGCGTTCGACATGATGCATCCCGAGATGGAGCTGATGAGCGGCGCGCAGCGTGAGCACCGTTACGACCGTCTCAGAGACGGGATCGCCGAACAGGGGCTCGAACCCGAGTCGTTCGACTACTACCTCGACGCCTTCCGTTACGGAATGCCTCCCCACGCCGGATGGGGACTCGGTCTCGAACGTCTCATAATGACGATGCTCGGACTCGACAACATACGTGAGGCGGTTCTGTTCCCGCGCGACCGTCAGAGACTACAGCCTTAATGAGAGGCTTCGCGCCCGGACACATAACCGGCTTCTTCTCGTCTGCTGTCCACGACGACCCTCTCGAAACCGGGTCGAGGGGAGCGGGGATAGCCATAGAAGACGGCGTCACAGTCGACGTAGAGGAAGCGGACTTGACAGTCGTGGTACTCGAAGACGACGAAGTCGAGTTCGAGCCCGTCGAACGCGTCTTGGAGATGATGTCGGTTGAGGCGCGGGTCGAGATAGAGACCGACGTCCCCCTCGGCTGTGGATTCGGTGCGAGCGGCGCGGCAGCAGTCGCGACGGGACTCGCCGCGAACGAGGTCTTCGGTCTCGAACTCGAACGGTCGCAGGTAGTCTCGGCGGCACACGTCGCAGACGTCGAGTCAGGGACAGGGCTCGGTGACGTAGTCCCTCAGTCTCTCGGGGGAATAGTCACGAGGGTAGAAGAAGGCGCACCCGAGCTCGGGACATTCGGGAAGATAGACCACGACGAGGACGACTTGATAGGCTATACCGTCCTCGGAAGCCTCGACACCTCCGATGTCCTGAGCGACGACGAGACTATGGAGAGGATCAACGAAGCGGGAGAGGAGGCTCTCGACGAGGTTCTGAGGAAGCCGTCTGTCGAGGGTCTGATCGAGGTTTCGTGGGAGTTCGCGCGCGAGACGGGTCTCGTAACCGACGAGGTCGAGACATATGTCGAAGAGATAGAGAACGCGGGCGGAGTAGCCAGCATGGCTATGCTCGGAGAGACAGTCTTCGGGGTCGGCGGCGACGGCGAAGAAGAAGACGTATTCGACGAGACGACACGGATAGACGACGAAGGCGCGCGTCTTCTGTCATAACTCGTAACGGGTCTTTTTAACCCTTCAGACCGGTGTAGAACTGAAGTGGAGAGTATGGATACGCTTCCCGTCGCGACCCCGCCGAACGCGATAGTCTTCGGAACCGACTACATCGACAGACGACATATGTTACGCGCGGGTGGAGTCCTCGACGTCGTGATGGTAGTCGTGGCGACGGCTCTTCTCCTCGTGGTTTCGAGGAGGATACTCGGAGTTCTGGTCTGAGACTAGGACGGCTTAGTAAGCGTAACCCTTATCGCCCCCCTCTCACTATGTACCCACGAGAATGTCCACAGAAGGAGAAGAGTCACAGCAAAGCCAGGACGCGACTCCTGCGGAAGTCATAGAGGTAGTAGGTAAGACAGGGATGCACGGAGAGGCGATGCAGGTCAAAGCGCGCGTCCTAGAGGGAAGCGACAAGGGTCGTATACTCACGCGTAACGCGATGGGTCCGGTGCGTGAGGGCGACGTACTCATGCTCAAGGAGACGGCGAGAGAAGCCAAGTCGCTGTCGGCACCCGTATAACGTAGATAATGCCTGAGGTCTGCCCAACCTGTGGATTACCCGACGAACTCTGTGTATGTGAGGACGTCGCAAAGGAGTCACAGGCTCTCTCGGTGAGAGTCGACGAAAGGAGATACGGAAAGGAAGTAACTATTGTGGAGGGATTCGATCCCAACGACATAGACGTGAGTGAGATAGCCACGAAGCTCAAGAAACAGTTAGCGTGTGGAGGTACTGTCGAGGACGGCTCGATAGAGCTTCAGGGCAACCACGAGGGAAGGGTCGAGGATCTTCTCAAGGAAGAAGGCTTCAACGTCTCTTAGCTTAGAATAAGACTACTAATTTAGACGTCTGTTCTGTTTTGTGCTTTTGCTTTGCTTCAGTATTACTCGATAGCCTCGGCGTCGTCCGACTCCGACGTCTCTCCGTCTTCGGAGGCGTCGCCGACGGCATCTTGGTCGTCGAGCCTCTGTTTTAGCTCGTGGTTCTCGCGCGTGATCTCCTTTATACTGTCACGTAGCTCCTCGTTCTCAGCCTGAAGCTCCTGGTTCTCGTTCCTGTAATCTATCACGGTCGCGCGCCAGTCCTCGTTCCATCTCTTGAGGTCTTCCTTCTCCTCGACGAGCTTACCCTTGTAGAACTCGACACTCACCCACGTCGCTATGAGTGTCCACGCGAAGACCGAGAGACTAACTGTCGACTCGTTGAGCTCTGTCGGCGCTGTCTGTGAGTACGAGACCGCGGCGCCCACGAATCCGAGTATCAGAGTGACGTGTCCGAACCGTATCCTACGCGTGATATCCGTGACGTCCATGCTTTGACCCTTGTTACCGAGTCTCCTTAACTTAACTCCTTTCGGACTGTGTCTCGTCGGACGAAACGTCATCAGACGAAACGCCGAAGTCGGGGAAGTCGGTACTCTGGCTGTCGTTGTGGCTGTGGCTGTGGTCGTGGTCGCCGTCTCCGGTCATTCCCGTCGTGAGAACCATCCTGAGACCCTTCTCGACGGGTATGTCGACCTCAGTGAGACGTGACTCGGGTACCATAGACAGGAAGCCCGCTGTGGGGTTGGGACTCATAGGTATGAAGACGTTGTAGAGATCCTCGTCTGTGACGTGTTCGTCACCGCTCTTCCATCTCTCACGTTCACGGTCGTTGACAGCCTCCTCTATCTCGTCGGGGCTGTCATTGGTGACGAATCCCATAGTGTAGACGCCCTTCCGAGGCCACTCGACGACGACGACCGTGTCGTACCTCGTGTCCCTTTCCATGAGGGCGTCCGAGACCTGACGTACGCTGGAGTAGATAGGGCTCACTACTGGAATACGTTCTATGAGATGTTCGAACTCGGCGAAGACAGTCTGACCGAACCCCTTCGTGGCGACGAAGCCGACGACTGTTACGAAGAAAACCAGAACCAGAGCGCCGACCACCTGTGCGACTATCTCTATGTTGGCTGTGTAACTCGTGAGGGCGGTTATCTCTATGAGAGGCTGGACGAAGCCGGTTATCCTCGTGAAGATGAACCTGAGGACGAAGAGAGTCACTGCGAGGGGTGCGAGGAGTGCGAGACCCGCTATGAATCCGTTACGTATCTCTCTCGACAGGGACATTGTGGTTCGAGACACGGACGCGACGGATAAAAAACTACCATAAGGTATAATCACACAAAGAGATACGATAAGACAATGAAGTCATCTCCGTCCTCTCTCGACGACCTCGAAGCTACGGGCAAACGAGTTCTGATGCGCGTCGACTTCAACTCGCCGATAGACCCCGCGACGGGACGTATACTCGACGACAAGAGGCTCCGCGGACATCTCGACAGCATAAGACGTCTCTCCGAGTCGTCTCTCGTCCTCTTAGCCCACCAGTCACGTCCGGGCAAGGACGACTTCACCACACTCGAAAGACACGCCGAGAGACTCGGGAGACTCCTCCCGAACGAGAGGGACGTGGGATACGTCGACAGCGTCTTCGGGTCGAGCGCGCGCGAGGAGATCAAGAGACTCGATAAGGGCGACGTTCTCCTCCTCGAAAACGTGCGTTTCTACTCGGAGGAGTACATGTCGATGGAGCCCGAGAGGGCGGCGAAGACACACGAGGTCGAGAGGCTAGCACCCCTATTCGACGCCTACGTAAACGACGCGTTCTCTGCGGCACACCGTTCCCAGCCCTCTCTCGTGGGCTTCCCGCGTCGTCTCGCGTCTTACGCCGGGGATCTGATGGAGAAGGAGCTACGTATACTCGGGGGAGTGACTGACTCCGAGAAGCCCAGAGTCTTCGCTCTCGGAGGCGGAAAGCCCGTCGACACAGTCGAGGTCACTCGTAACGTCCTCTCGAAGAACCGCGCCGAGAGGGTTCTTATATCCGGAATCGCGGGCAACATCTTCCTGATCGCTCAGGGCATCGAAGTCGGAGACGAGACAGAGGAGTTTCTCCGGGACGAGGGGCATTACGGTCTCGTCGACGACGCGAAGGATATACTCGACGAGTTCGAGGACTGTGTCGAGATACCCATAGACGTCGCAGTCGAGAGAGACGGCGAGAGGATCGAGGTCGGAGTCGACGAGCTTCCGGCGGAGTCACAGGCTCTCGACATAGGCGTCGAGACGATGGCACGTTACTCACAGATTCTGAGGGACGCGGGAACAGTCGTCGTAAACGGTCCTCCGGGTGTCTACGAGAAGAAGCCCTTCTCACGTGGCACCGAGGCGGTGTTCGAAGCCGCGTCTGAGGCGGGCTTCTCGGTCGCGGGAGGCGGCGACACCTCGGCGGCGATAGACGCACTCGACGTCAAGGGCTTTGACCACATCTCGTCGGGCGGAGGCGCGGCGACGTCTTTCCTCTCGGGGGAGAAGCTTCCCGCCGTAGAGGCTCTGTGTCGGCGCGAAGAAAAAGCTTAAAGCCGTTGTACACGAATCTTGTAGTAGAGCGAGTGCCTCGGTAGCTCAGACTGGCCAGAGCGAGTCCCTTGTAAGGACTATGTCGAGGGTTCAAATCCCTCCCGAGGCTGTCTATGTCGACTTCTGACATATCGTTGCCGTCGTCAGTTATGAGCCGTCTGCCGGTTCCAGAAGGTGAGAAGAAGAGATACCTCATCTACCACGGCAGGTGGCAGCTCTCTACTCTCGTGATGATGCTGCCTATGACTATGTTAGACCTTCTCAAGCTTCCGGTTCAGATCAACCTCGTGATAACCCAGTTCATAGGCGCGTGTATCTTCTGGTTTATCGACAGGAGGATATTCGACGAGTAAAATATAGTCAACTCTTTTTATCTCGGAGACTGACTCAGATCCATGAACTTCGGCGACTGGAACGACTGGGACCACGTCACTAAGCTAGATCCCGACAAGGAGATAGAGCGACACGAGATAGTCGAGGTGTGTGAGTCGGGTACCGACGCTATAATGGTCGGAGGTACACAGAGGATCACAGAGGAGAAGATACATACACTCACAGAGGTTCTGAGGGAGAAGGAAGTCCCTCTCACACTCGAACCCTCGAATCCCTCCGCCGTGGTACACGACGTCGACTGGGTCTTCGTTCCGACGGTTCTCAACGCGGGAGACGTCCTCTGGGTCACGGGTGCCCACAAGGAGTGGGTCAAGGATCAGAGGGACGAGATACGGTGGGATCGGACAGCGATGGAGGGATACATAGTTCTCAACCCCGACAGCGCGGTGGCTGAGCTAACCAACTCCTACACCGATATAGATGCCGACGACGTCGCTTCTTACGCAGTCGTCGGCGAGAAGGCGTTTAACCTGCCTATCATATACGTCGAGTACTCGGGAACCTACGGAGACCCCGACGTAGTCGAGGAGGTCTCGGAGGCTCTCGACGACGCCGCGCTCTTCTACGGCGGAGGAATAGACTCCTACGAGAAGGCGGAGGAGATGGCGGAGTACGCCGACACAGTAATAGTCGGAGACGCCGTCTACGACGAGGGCGTCGAGGCTCTGAGACAGACCGTCGAGGGAGCTAAGTCTAAGTCTCAGTCTAAGTAGTAGAGTCCCAGTCCCATCCCGGAAGACGTGTCTGTATCCCCGCGGCTATCCCCGCGAGTACGTCGTCGTATCCCGCAGTCGTGGTCGTGGCTTCCTCGTCTCTGTTATCCGAGTCACCCACCACCTCCTCAGTGTAGACGTCGATGTAATGGAAGGTCGACTCGGCGAGTGTACGATGTGGGTCGTCGCCCGCTATCATAGAAGCGATTCTTCTACCTATGATCTCGTCTACTATGAAGCCGTCGTAGTCGTTCTCGACTTCGAGACCCTCTCCGAGTTTCACGAGTGCGGCGAGGTTGACCGCGAGATCTTCGTCCTCAAGAACCGTCTCAAACTCGTCTATGACCTCGTCCTCGGTGACATCTCTGACGTCCTGGTCGAAGACCTCGCCGAGCTTCCGGCGTGCGAAGTTTATGAGACGCGTTATATCGTCGGCGTCGTCGACGACCTCACGTCTGACTTCTTCTACGGTGTCCTCCGAGAGCTTCATTTTTTATATTTATATGAACCTGTAGGTCTCGAGGTTCATCGGCGATATGGTTCTCATGTTGAACTTCTTGTACAGCGACGACGCGAGATCCTTCGTGTTCGACTCGTCGCCGTGGACGGTGAATATCTTCTCGGGGCGTGGGTTCATCGTCTCGACGAACTTGACGAGACCGTCCCTGTCGGCGTGTCCCGAGAATCCCTCTACCGTAGTGACTTCTAGGTTTATCTTGACAGTGTCAGACCTACCCTTTCCGCCCGAGACATGAACCTCGTCACGTCCCGACTGTATGCTGTGTCCGGTAGTTCCGGCTGCCTGGTATCCGACGAAGACGAGCGAGTTCTCGTCGTCGGGCGCGAGGAACTGGAGATGCTCCATCACGGGACCTCCCGCCATCATGCCGTTAGTGGCGAGGACTATGGCGGGGTCTCCGTCACGTATCTCCTGTCTCTGTTCGGTTCCCTCGTCGACCTGTTCGAAGTAGTCAGCGAGGAACGGGTTCTCGTCCTCGTGGAAGATACGGTCTCTGAGGTCGTCGTTGAGGTACTCGGGGTGTGCGGTATGTATCGCTGTCGCCTCCCAGATCATTCCGTCGAGGTAGACGGGCATCTCGGGTATATCGCCGTTCCGCATAGCCTCCTCCAAGACGACCATTAGCTCCTGTGACCTTCCGACCGAGAACGCGGGTATCAGAACCTTTCCGCCCCTGTCGGCTGTCCTCTTTATGACGTTCTTGAGCTTCTTCTCCGCCTCGTCCCTCGACGGCTGTATGTCGTTCCTGCCTCCGTAGGTCGACTCGAGGAAGAGTGTTTCGAGACGTGGGAAGTCGTTGACAGCACCGTTGAAGAGACGTGTGTCCTTGTAATGTATGTCACCCGAGAATCCGACGTTGTAGAGTCCGTCGCCTATGTGGAAATGTGCGACCGCGCTTCCGAGTATATGTCCCGCGTTGTGGAAGGTGAGCTTGATGTCAGGGGCTATGTCGGTGACATCACCGTATTCGAGTGTGATACTGTGTTTTATCGCCTCCCTAGCCATCTCACTCGTGTAGGGCGGCGTTCTACCCTCCTTCGCGGCGACGTCGAGGTAGTCCTGCTGGAGAAGACCCATCAGGTCACGCGTCGGGGGTGTCATGTAGACGGGACCGTCGTAGCCGTACTTGTAGAGGAGGGGTATCAGGGCGGAGTGGTCGAGATGTGCGTGTGTCAGAACCACTGCGTCTAACTGGTTGAGAGGGTTCGCCTCGGGGACTTCGAGATGTGGACTCTCGTCGGTACCCGGCTTGTCACCGCAGTCGATGAGGACACGCGTCTCGGGAGTCGAGAGTATGAAAGACGCCCTTCCGACCTCACGGCAGCAGCCGAGCGAGGTGACACGTACCCACTCTTCGTCCGACGTGGTGTCCCTGTGTATCCTCCTACCCGTCTTACGCAGGAACTCCTTCCTGTCGTCGCTCTCGTGTCTGAGGTAACGCCGTATGTCCCTCACAGTCCTCGACTCTATAGGAGGCGTCCTGACGACGTCGGGTGTCCATCCCGTAGCGCGCGTGATCTCACGTAATGTCGATCCGTTCTTTCCTATCACGAGACCCGGCTTCTTCGCCTTTATAGTGATCTCTCCGAGGTCGGGGTTGAACTCGTAGTCGGTGATTCCCGCCTCGTCGGGGACTATATCCTCTATCTCGTCACGTGTCGTCTCGGGCTCAGCTAAGACGCTGGGGTCGGGACGTACAGTAATACGTTTCCTGAGCTTTCTAGCCAACTGGCGGACTAGGTCTCCGTCGTGTGCGAACTTCTTGGGGTCACTCGTGTAGATCACGAGCTCCGGACCCTCGTACTCGACGTTACTCACACCGACGCCTGCTGGTAGTTCTTTCTCGATCTGTCTCTTGATGTCTTCGAGCTCGTCTTGGGCGTTCATGTTTGTCTACGGCGGAGGGAGAAAAAGCCGAGTCTACAGCTCCTCTATTATCTCTTCGATCTCGTCCTCATCTACCATCTCGAATCCCTCGTCGGGAGTTATAGTAGACAGAAGAATTCCGTTTCCACTCGCAGTGTCTCTCTCCATCGCGCTCTGGAGCGACCTGACGGCGAGGCTCTTTGCCTCCTCGACCGAGAGACCCTCGGAGAACTTGTCCTCTAAGACTCCGTACGCGATCACGGAGCCGCTGCCCGTCGTGGCGTAGTTCTCCTCCATGACTCCTCCCGCGGGGTCGAGTGTGAATACGTGGGGTCCGTCTTCGTCGACACCTCCGAGTATGGGGACGACGAAGAAACGGATCGACCTCATTATGTTGCCCGCCATGCTCGCGAGCGCCTTCATGGATATCGACTTGTCCCTACGTGTCTCGTAGAGGTTCGACTCGATCTTGAGAGTCTTAGCGAGACTCTGGCCATCTCCGACGCCTCCGCTTATCGTGAGACCCGCGGTGTCGGTGACCTGGTAGATCTTCTTCGCTGTCTTGCTCGCGACGAGGTTGCCCATGCTCGCACGTCTCTCGGTCGCAAGCACGACGGCATCTTCGGTCGTGAGTCCTATCGTCGTGGTTCCCTCGGCGATGTCCTCCTCGTCTATGCCTTGCCTGTTAGCGGGTGCGTCTAGCTCGATTCCGCTTGGTGTGACTGTAGGTGTGTCTCTGTCTGTTCTGTTACTGTTAGGGTTCATCATTATATCTCGTCTCTCCTTAGCTGGGTAGTCTGTCTCATCAAAACTCAGAACTATGTCGTACTTAGAGATGCCGACTATTTAAAATTTCTTGACGAAGACGGCGACAGCCACAGTCACAGTCACAAGCCTCTTCTACATGAGAGCCATTTATCATATATGCTCGGACGTCTCCTACTCGTCTTCACAGTAATACCGTTTGTCGACCTGCTTCTCCTACTACGGATAGCCGACGTCATAGGTCCTCTGGAGACACTCGGGGTGGTCGTACTCACCGGAGTCGCAGGAGCCTACCTCGCGCGGTCTCAGGGAATACAGACCCTCCGAAGGATACAGCACAGGCTCCAGCAGGGAGCGTCTCCGTCGGACGAACTCACCGACGGCGCTCTCATAATCGCTGGCGCGGCATTTCTGGCGACCCCGGGACTCATCACCGACACCGCCGGCTTCGTATTCCTACTCCCTTTCACACGTCCGCCCCTCAGAAGGTTCGTCCAGTCGTACTTCAGACGGAAGGCACAGCAGGGCTACGTCCACGTCGAGACGTATTAGGACAGGAGCGGAAAAAGAAAGCTTAAAACGAGAGTCGTCCAAACTTCGATCTGAGGGCCAGTAGCTTAGCTAGGTTGAGCGCTCGGCTGATAACCGGGAGGTCCGCGGTTCAAATCCGCGCTGGCCCAAAACCTTCGGTTTTGCGGACTCATGAATCTTCGATTTAAGAATGGCCCATGAGAGACTGAACGCAGTGAGGAAGCGAATGGGACAAGCGGATTTGAATTAGGGAACCAAAGTGACCGTAGTTCAAATCCGCGCTGGCCCAAAACCTTCGGTTTTGCGGACTCATGAATCTTCAATTTACGAATAGATCCATCCGCGGTATTGCTCGGTGTCCTCTGAGTCCTCAGCTGAATCTAAAACAGTAACTGTAACTTTACGACGCTCCAAGTATAACACAGATGCAGAACACTGATCCTGACTACGACAACATCGTAATAGGCGCAGGAGTAGCCGGACTCTCAGCCGCACTCTACACGTCACGTCTCAACCATCCGACGTTAGTGATAGACAAAGGCGGCGGACGTATAAACCAGGTACGCCACGTCCACAACTACATAGGAGTGACCGACGACAACACGGGCGAGGACTTACAGTCGGTCGGCATAGACCAGGTGAAGAAACACGGAGGCGAGTTCGTCCACGACAAGGCAGTCGACGCGACGAAGGAAGACGGCGTCTTCCACGTCGAGACGGACAGCGGTGACGTCTATACTTCGCGTTCGCTCGTCGTCGCGACGGGGATGATGGACGTATTCCCCCAGGTTCCGGGACTCGGACGTTTCAACGGACACGAGGTGCATTACTGTCTCCACTGTGACGCCCATCTATGTATAAACGAGGACGTCTTCGTCTTAGGCGACGACGACCACGCCGCAGTCGTCGCACTCATTCTTCTCAACTTCACAGACGACGTCACATTTCTCACGAACGGCGAGACTCCCGAGTTGAGCGAAGAGTACTCCGAGAAGATCGAGACGAACGGGATAGATGTCGTCGAGAAGGAGATAGAGTGTGCGGAGGGAGACGAACACCTCGAACGTCTCGTCTTCGAAGACGGCGAGTCGCGGGAGTTCGACAGAGGCTTCGCGATGCTAGGCGGTAGGGTCAACAACGGGATACTCGAGAGCCTCGGAGCCGAACTCAACGACTCGGGCTACGCCGTGATCGACGACGACGCTAAGACAGACATCGACGGTCTCTACGCCGTCGGAGACGTCACAGACGAGAACAACCAGATTCCGATAGGTGTCGGAAAGGGCGCAAAGGCGGGACTCGACATACACAAGAGCCTGAGGGAGTTTCCGTAAACTACCCCACCCTACTTCGCTCGGGCAAACCCTTGCTCGTGGAGGGATGGGGCTTTGACGTGGACTTCCGTTCTATGGCTATGAACCAACGGAGAGGCCTGTCTCCCCGTCGAAGGGGCATCAGTACTTACACGTTCACGGTCATCGTCCCGCCATTTAGCGCGACGTCTACGGGTGCGCCTCCGTCGCCGCCGTTCTGGTTGCGACGGAGTAGGAGTAAGGTATGCGACGCCGAGGCCGATCCCAAGAACTGTTCTGTTCTCAGGGACTTCGGCGTTGCTTCCCTCACTATCAGTATCTATCGTTTTATACAGTTAAATGTTTTACTACTATGTAGTGGTGGAGTTAACCGAGTCCAGAGAAAAGTGTTGGTGGAGGATGGGACGCGCTCCTCCCCTCCCTACTGCGTATGCAAATCGAAGATTTGCTTGTGCTAGAAAACTCTACGAGTTTTCTGCATCACAGAAATCTTTGATTTCTGAACGTCCTCAGAACGCTTCGCGGTCTGATGTGCGAACGAGAGCTCTGCTCTCGTTAACGTCCCCAGAAATCTTCGATTTCTGGTGTGCGAACGAATCGCTACGCGATTCGTTAACGCTGCTTGAGAGCCTGGGCTCTCTGCGCTGCTCGTTGAGGAAGGGGGCTCCGCGCTATCTTGTGCTGATCCCGAATTCCGATCCAGTCCCGACGACGATCACTTCCCGTACCGTCTCTCCCTGTCCTGGAACTCTCGGAATGCACGTAGAAGGTCGCGTTTCCTGAGCGAGTCCCACGAGAAGTCGGCGAAGTACAGCTCTGTGTAGACCGACTGCCAGATCATGAAGTCGGAGAGTCGGTCGTTTCCGGTTATCATCATGTCGGGCTCACCCTTGAAGACGAGATGTCTCTCTATGGTCTCCTCGTCTACGTCATCGGGATCGAGTTCGTCGTCCTCTACCTCGCGCGCCATCTGTCTGAGTGCACCGACGAACTCGTTGCGTCCTCCGAGACCCAGAGAGACCCTGACGTCCAACTCCGTCCCGTCGGTCTCACGTGTCTCGGTGTCGACTTCATCCGCGTGTCGGCTTACGAAGTCGATACTGATACCGTCGGTCTCCAAAGTACCGAAGCCGTCGTGTAGTCTGTCGGAATCGGGAACGGAATCAGGATCAGGATCAGGATCGGGATCGGAGGCGGGGTTAGAGTCGGAATCAGATGTGCCCTCGGGAATGCTAACATAGAGGCTGACGCGTTCGACACCGAGATCCGAGGACCAGCCGAGGAGATCCGAGACAGTCTCGAAGCCACCGTCGAGGAGGTCGGAGCCCGACGTGACTACGGCTACGTGGTCAGGTGTACCACGTCTTCTGACCTTACGTTCGAGGAGACGGTCATAGACGTACACGTTATCGGAATTATAAAGTGCGACGGCTTATATAGCTTCTACATGCGCTTGCCTCCCAAGACACGACTGTACGCCGTCGTCGGAGTCTTGGGACTCGCCTCGCCCTACCTCGGAAAGCTCTCTCTTCTCCCCTTCGCTCTAATAGGCTTCGCGGGATTCGCTTCGAGGTCTCCGTCGTGGGAAACCCAAGCCACCGACGACGCGATGTCACTCGGATTCGCCGCGTTCGGCATATCTCTTCTCTCCTACTTCCTCGGTCTGCCCCAGGTCGGAGTCACCGGATCTATACTCGGGGTCGTAGCCGGCGACTTCGGTGTTCGGTCTCTGGGGAGAAAGAGCGTCTGGTCTCCCGTAGCCTTCGTCACAGCAGGAGGTGTCACAGGCGTCCTGGGGGTCGTAGTCTCGCCCCTCGTGGTGTCTGTTTCGGAAGCCTTCTTCGTTGTTACAGTGGGTGTCCTCGTCGCGGCAACTGTCGGATTCGGTCTTTCGGAGGGCAAACGGAGACTCAGTAGAGGCAATGCGTCGTACATGGCGGTAAGCTCAGCCGCGGCGATCTGGGTCACACGTAGCCTCGAAACCGAGGTGACGGGAGAAGGCGTCGGTGTCGCTTTCGCCGCAGTGGCAGCCTTCGCGTGTGTCTCGTACTACATAGGCGCGGCGAGTGTCACAGGAGCCCTCACGGGAACAGTCGTGGGCTTCGTGACCTCGGTGGCCGGAGGCTTCGGCTGGCTCGGAGTTCTAATGCTTTTCTTCGTTCTAGGCGCGGGTTCAACGAGGTACAGATACGACGACAAGATAGAGATGGGGGTCGCCGAGGAGAACGACGGAGCCCGAGGAGCCACGAACGTCCTCGCCAACTCGGCTGTGGGTCTGGTAGCCGTAGTCGTCTTCGGTCTCGGACTCGGCGATCCCATCAGCGAGATAGCAAAGCTCGTATTCGCAGGAAGCCTAGCGACTGCGACAGCCGACACGCTTTCGAGTGAGATCGGATCAGTTCACGAGACTCCGCGTCTGATAACGACTTTCGAGAAGGTTTCGCCGGGCACTGACGGGGGAGTAACCCTCCAAGGTGAGGTGGTCACCGTCGCAGCGAGTGTCTTCGTCGCGGCTGTCTCGGCGGTGCTCGGTGTAGTTCCCGTCGAGACTGCTGTACTCGTATTCGTCGGTCTGGGTGGTATCTTAGGAGCACACATCGACTCGGTACTCGGGGCGACAGTAGAGGGGAGTCTGATGAACAACACTGGCGTCAACTTCGCAGCCACAGCCTCGGGAGGCGTCGGGGCAGCAGTTCTCTACTTACTTTAGCAGTTCCGAGTCAGACGGACGTCTAGTGAGTCTGTCGAGTCAGTCGGCGGTTCGGAGACAACGACGGTTACCACGGTGGGGTTACAGTCGACCTCGAAGTTACGTCTGAGACGTTCGGAGGAGTCGGACTCCACAGTCAGGACGTAGCTGCCCGATCCTATCCTCGTGTCTGCGGTGTGTTCAGCCGACTCTGAGGCTACCCTGTAAGACCTCTCGAAGACTACCGTGTTCTCGTTCTCGAATAATGTCTCAACTGATACGTCCACCCTGTGTGAGACAGTATCGTGGTTGACGACACGTATCTCGGCGTGTTCGCCGATCCTGTCGGTGACTAAGCCGGGCGCGCCCACGAAGACGGCTACGAAGAGGAGAGCTACGACGAGTTCGACCACGAGCACACGGAAAGCCCTCTTCCTGAGTCTCGACACACAGTGGCTGTAGTCCCGAACCAATATATCTCTTTGTGCGTCACATCTGTGGTGTGTTATGCAGTAACAGGGCGCATGACAACTCTTTTCACACCTTTAACATGCGAAACTTTTAAAGTTCTGAGACGGTTATACTGGTTTAGAACGGAACACGTTCGGCGCATAGATAGATGAACACGACACGTTCTCGTATAACTGGAGCTGACGCAGATACAGACCAGACTGAGACTGAGGGGAGACTGTTCTACCCAGACGTCGTACGAGCACAGACACGAACAGCTACGCCTACGCCGATGTGTACCGCAGACAGATAATAAGAACAGAGTGATCAGACATGTCTGAGATAGAAACAATCGAAGTAGACGAAGAAGAGATTCAGAACAAGAACAAGGGAGACTTGATCAAGCTCGCGGGTAAGCTGAGAGACCGCAGGAACGAGCTCAACTCGACTGCGAGCGAGAGAGCCTCGAAGAGGAACGAGCTCAACGAGAAGGCTCGTGACCTCGTAGACAAGGCTCAGGAGCACCGTGAGAAGAGGGACGAGCTCAACGAGAAGGTTCAGGAGTACAAGGACAAGAGGAACGAGCTCAACGAGAAGGCTAACGAGCTCTTCGACGAGGTCGAGGAGAAGAAGGAGGAGCTCGACATGGACAACGACGAATCTCTTGAGGAGCTCAAGGACAAGATAGAGAAGCTCGAGTTCAGACAGCAGACAGAGGTTCTTGAGTCCGACGAGGAGAGCGAGCTCATAGACAAGATAGAGAACCTCCGCGAGAAGTACAACAAGAAGAAGGAGAAGTTAGACGACACGGGCGACATAGACGAGATACGTGAGGAAGCCGAGGAAGCACGTGAGAAGGCGAGTGAGGCTCACGAGAAGGTGCTTCAGGCAGCCGACGACGCACAGGAGCACCACGACAAGATGATAGAGGCGTACAGGAAGGCTGACGAGGTACGTGAGGAAGCCGACGAGATGCACGAGAGCTTCGTCGAGGCTCAGGAAGCCGCCGACGAGCACCACGAGAACTTCGTGAAGGTTCAGAAACGCCTCCGTGAGCTCGACAAGAAGGAGGAGAAGGAGAAGAGATCCGAGAAGGAGAAGGAGAAGGAGATAGCGAAGGAACAGGCACGCGAGGTCTACGAGAAGTTCAAGGAGGGCGAGACACTCGACACCGACGACCTCATGCTCCTCCAGAAGGCAGGTCTTCTGTAGTGTATACAGCGTAGTCAGACAGCTTACTTTTCACTTCTTCATTATAACTGAGAGGACGTCCTCGTCGCTGAGGACGTGATCCTCGCCAACCTGCTGACCGTCGTGTTTGGCACTGTCTCCCCAGACCTTGGCGTAACGGAAACGCTCCTCGGCTTCGCCGTGTATCTTCGAGGCGAGGTCACCGACGGTAGCACCCTCCCTGACGACCATCGGCTCGTCGTAGTCGGGGTCGCCGCCCTGTGGCTTCATGTAGATCCTGATGAGATCGAGCGACTCGAAGACCATCTCCTTGAACGCGTCTAAGCCTTTGCCTTCCTTCGCGCTTATGCCGACGGCGTCGTCAACTCCGTACTCCGAGAGCTTCTCACGTGTCCTCTCGACAGTCGATGGGTCGGCGAGATCCATCTTGTTGACGGTGACGGCGGAGTCGACGTAGACGCGGTTGTCGAGGATGGCGTCGTTGAGTTCGTCGACTGTGACGTCTTCCCTTATGACGACAGACGCGTTGACTATGCCGTGTTGTTCACAGATGCTCTCGACGAGTTCGTCGTCTATCTCGACGTCGTCGAACTTCCTCACGTCTATGCCTCCCCTGTCCTTCCTGTTTATCTTGACACGCGGGGGCGAGGCGTCTATACGTATTCCGTGTTCGTATAGCTCGTCGTGGAGTGTCTTGTACTGTTCGGGCTCGAAGACGTCGACCATGAAGACGAGGAGGTCGGCGGATCTCACGACGCTCAGAATCTCCTTTCCTCCGCCGCGTCCCTCGCTCGCTCCTTCTATCAGACCCGGGACATCGAGTATCTGTATGTCGGTGTTCCTGTACTTGAGCATACCCGGGACGACCTCCAACGTAGTGAAGCCGTAAGACCCCGTCTCACTCTCTGCGTTCGTGATCTGGTTGAGAAGAGTCGACTTTCCGACACTCGGGAAGCCGACGAGAACGACCCTAGCGTCTCCCGTCTTGGGTATGTTGTATCCCCCACCGCCGCCGCTCCCCGACTCCCTCTGTGCGAGCTCGTCCTTGAGCTTCGAGAGCTTAGCCTTGAGACGTCCTATGTGTTTCTCTGTCGACTTGTTGTAGGGAGTGTTCTCGATCTCCTCCTCTATCTCCTGGATCTCTTCCTGAAGTCCCATTCCGTAGTCGGTATAGTTAGCAGTGAAACATTAAGACTGGGAAAAGTTAGTAAGGTATAGCCCCGTACACTAACTCCGAAGCTTCATCCTCTGGTAGTCCTCTGTCGGCTCCGGTGAACCCTCGTGCGGGGCATATCGCACGTCAGGGTTCTCCCCGTCTCATCCAGCGCGAGTGCGTAGTCAACGGAGGGATTTATGACGCGCACGGGAGAGTACGACGCCGAGGTATTAATCTCCTTTGTCTGTGTCTGTGCGCACCTACGTTATCTATGTCCGATTTGATCCTCCGTCATTCTCTGACGACCAAGACCCTCTGTGGACGAGGTCTTCGAGGTCGATCCTCTCACGCCATCCCTCCTTCTGTAACGTCGGCTCGTCGGGGAACTCCTCGGGGTATCCG
Source organism: Candidatus Afararchaeum irisae (assembly GCA_034190545.1). NCBI lineage: Archaea > Methanobacteriati > Methanobacteriota > Halobacteria > Halorutilales > Halorutilaceae > Afararchaeum (SeqCode) > Afararchaeum irisae (SeqCode). The sequence continues at coordinate 31,027 of JAXIOF010000016.1, forward strand.
ACACACAGATACGCGATCGGTTCGACGTGGTGGGGTATACCGAGTATCTCCCTGACTTCGTGGGGATACAGGAAGCTCACCCATCCGACTCCGACGCCCTCGGCACGTGCGGCGAGCCAGAGGTTCTGGACGGCGAGACACGTCGAGTAGACGTCGGCGCGTCTCATCGAGTTCCTTCCTAGGACGTGAGGAGCGTCCCTCGTCGGGTCACACGTCACACAGATATTGACGGGAGACTCCTCTATGCCTTCGAGCTTGAGACGTCCGAACTCCGACTTTCTGGGTTCGCGGTACGCCTCCTCGGCTGCGTTTATGGCACGTTCGGCGACGTCCTTTATCTCCGACTTCTTGTCGTCGTCCTCGACGAGAACGAAGTCCCACGGCTGTGAGAAGCCCACGCTCGGGGCGTGGTGGGCGGCGTCGAGCATTCTCTCCAAGACGTCGTCGGGAACCTCATCGCTCCGAAAACGCCGTATGTCACGTCTCGACCTCACGAGACGGTGAAAGGAGTCTATCTCGTCGTCTGTGAAGCTCGTCATAGATGTATTTCCATGAGAAAGTAGTTTAAAGACGCGGTACGAAGCCGAGTTATGGAGCTCGATCCTTTCCAGATGGGTCTGGAGTTCGGAGGCGGGGGTATACTCGGCTTCGTGATAGGCTATGCGACAAAGAAGATAGCGAAGCTGATAGCAATCATAATAGGTGCAGAGCTCGCCCTCTTCCGTTTCTTAGAGACGAAAGGCGTCCTGTCGGTCAACTGGGACGCACTCGCCGACGGAACCGCTAACCTGACCTCGACGGGTACACAGAACGTCGGGGAAGCCGCTAGCTACGTCACGAGTCTCGCGAGTGCGGTTCCGATAGGCGGCGGATTCGCCGCAGGAACCTACATCGGGTTCAAGAAGGGGTGACGGGGTTCGCCACTGTCCTAAGTCTTAAGGATATGAATACAGTATGAATATGTATGAGTGAGTCGGAGAAACGTAAGGTCGGCGAGCGGGGACAGATAACCCTCCCTAAGAGTCTCCGCGAGAAGCTCGACATCCACGGTGGTGACGAAGTCGTGGTTCACGAGGAAGACGGTAAGATAGTAGTCGAGAAACACATGGTACGTGAGAGGCTCGCCGAGGGATACAGATCTGTCTCGGATCGCTCGGAGAAGATCGCCAAGGAGATGGAAGGTGTTTCGAAGGAGGCTAACGAGTACCTGGGTGACGCGCCCGAATGGTAATGTAATGGTAAACACGGTGCGTATTCAACGTGGAGACATAATAATAGCCGAGTTAGACCCGACTCGGGGCTCCGAACAGCGCGGAACACGTCCATGTCTGGTAGTTCAGAATGACATCGGTAACCGAAACGCGCCGACTACCATAGTCGCTCCATTCAGTACTTCTTATGACAGTATCTATCCGTTCGAGGTTCTCGTATCGGCTGACGAATCGCCCTTAAAAGAAGACTCAGTCGTAGACTGTAGCCAGATACGTACTGTGTCCGTAGAACACCGTATACGGGATAAGATAGGTTCCGTATCCGACGAAAAGATGGACGAAGTTGACTCGTCTCTGGAGTACAGTCTGGGACTGACTCAGTTCTGAGTCTACTACTCGTACTCCTCTCGGAGCTCGTCGGCGGCGTCGACCATGTTCTTCATCTTCTGGTAGGCTACGTCTCTCGGAAGCAGCTTGACTCCACAGTCGGGGTTGACCCAGAGATCCTCGGGCGGCACGACTTCGAGACCCTTCTCTATGTTCTGTTTTATCTCCTCGACTGACTCGACCGATGCGTCGTGGACGTCGAGACAGCCGAATCCGAGCTCCTTCGTGAAGTCGTGTTCCTTGAGAGTCTCGACGAACTCGAAGTCGTTGTTGGCGAACTCAAGTGCGAACTGGTCGATCTCGAAGTCGAGCATGTCGGGGTAGATCGTCGAGAAGTCGCCGTAACAGACATGCATGAAGGTCTTCTCGACATCGAGACCGTCGACGACCTCCGCGGTTGCCTCTCTGACGAGGTCGATGTCCTCGGGACGTGTCGAGAGAGCGGGCTCGTCTATCTGTATGTACTCCGCGCCCGCGTCGGCGAGTCTCTTGAGCTCGTCGTTCATTATGTCGGCGAGCTTCATCACGAGCTCGTCACGTTCGTAGACCTCGTTGAAAGCCCAGTCGGTCATCGTGTAGGGTCCTGTGATCGGAACCTTGACGGCGTGGAGCTCACTCGTGACGTCACGCGCGAACTCGTACTCGTCTACGAGCATAGGACCCGGCTCTCCGAGGTCTTCGACTACGCTCGGCTTGTCGTAGTAGTTGTTACCCCAGACACGTACGGGACCGTTGAACTCGAAGCCGGGAATCTCCTCTGCGAAGAACTCAACCATCTCCTCACGTCGCATCTCACCGTCGCTCAGGACGTCGATTCCGGCGTCCTCGTGTTCGTCTATGACTACGCGGACGGCGTCGTCTTCTGCCTCCTGAAGACGTTCGTCGGAGAAGTCATCGTCCTCGTGTAGTCTGTTCACTGCGTTGAGCCACTTGGGCTTGGGGTAGCTTCCGATTACTGTAGTGGGAAAGAGCTTGTCGTCGTACATTATCTTACCTCCTGTGTTGCTTCTCCGAGACGTTCGACCTTGTCCTCCATGATGACCCACGGGAGGAAGTCGAGTCCCGCACTCGGCGCGACGTAGGCTGTCTCGGGCGATCCGGCGTCTAAGACGTCGTTGACAGACGAGACGAGTTCGTCGACCGACTCGAGACGTGTGTTACGTGAGTTCATACAGCCGATCTGGAGACTCTCGGGGGCTCCGTACTCATTGACTGCGTCTATGTTGTCGTCTCCGGCGACGACGTCTATTCCTATCCCGTCGACCGCATCGAGAAGGTCAGGATAGACGTCTGCTATGTCTCCGAAGTAGGTGTTGACAATTACTTCGGCGTCGATCCCCTCGAGTGATCTCTCGACCGTCTCGACAGCCTTCTGAACCTCGTCGTCGGTGGCGTTTATGAGAGACGGCTCGTCGAGCTGTATAGTCTCGGCACCCGCGTCGACGAGTGCTTCGAGTTCGGCGTTGACGACGTCTGCGAACCCCGCGAGGTAATCGTCCTCGTCTCCGTAGTAGTCGTCGTCAGAGAGGTCGGCTAGCGAGTAGGCTCCCGCCATCACAGCCTTCGCCTCCGAGTCGGCTATCTCGACTGCGTGTTCGTACTCGTCGACTGTGAGACCCTGCGAGTGTCCGAGTTCGTCCTCGACCATCGGGCGTCGGTAGTAACGGTTGTTGTCGTAGAACCGTATGATCCCCTTCATGTCGATACCGTCGATACGTGTCGCGGGGAAGGCGAGTATGTCGTCCCACGCTAACTGTCCCTCGGTCACGAGTTCGAGTCCGGCGTCCTCCTGTACCTCGATGACCTCCTTGCGTCCCTTGTCAAATGTCTCTTCGAGTTGCCTCTCGACCTCGGGGTCGAGTCCTTCCTTCTGGTGTCCTTCGTGCTCCTTGAGGGTCTCTATGACGTAGTCGGGTCGCGGGAAGTATCCCGCTGTAGTCCCTACTATATCGCTCATCTCGAAAATCCCTCCCCGACGGATGGATTTTCGATGGTCGTGAATCGAAGATTCACGGGTACACGAGAACTTGTTCTCGTGATGATCTCGAAAATGATGTCATTTTCGCTCATTCTGTATCCCCTCTGTACTGAGTTCTCATGTGGGAAAATAGTGTAGGACGAGTATAATACTGTTCCTTTGTCTCAGAGGAGATTCGACCTCAGAGCTGTTATGAGAAGAGTGAGAGTCACGATGCTCCCGACTGTGGTGACGAGTATCACTGTACTCATGTACTCGGGCGGCGAGACGTCTTCGTCGTCGAGGTCGGAGTAGGCTATCGTGAGAGCGAGAGGTATGACAGCCGCGGGGGTCGCTGATTCGAGGACGAAGACATCTGCTACAGTAGGGTCGTCGAATCCGACGGCTGACGCGATGACTAAGCCGACGGCGGGTGCGACGACTAGCTTGAGAGACGTCGGGAGGGCTATACGTGAAAACGACGTTCTACCGAGGTCTACGTCGACTAGCTGGACGCCGAGGACTGTGAGCATCAGGGGTATCGAGGCGTCGCCGACGAGACGTACCGTCTCCATCACCGATTCCGACGGGAGTACGCCGAGGTACCTCACGATGACTGCGGCAACGACCGCATATATTAGAGGGAGACGCAGAATCTCGATCAGGCTCTCTCGGGTGTCGGCGGTTCCCGACGACGCGACGTAGACACCGAGTGTATAGACTAGAAGGTTCTGTACGGTGAGGAAGAGTACCGCAGTAGTACGTCCTACCTCGCCGAAAGCGAACTCAGAGAGAGGAACTCCTATGAATCCCGAGTTGGGGAAGGCACTCGAAAGCACGACGACGCTCGCGACCGACCGTGGCTCGCCGAGTATCTTCGAGGCGACGTATCCGAGAGACATCATTCCGAGTGCGTAGGCTACGACCCCGACAGAGAGGCTGGCGACCGCACGACCCCCGAGGTCGGTAGTTGTGAGGCTGTGGAAAACGAGAGCCGGGACGAAGAAGTAGAGCGCCACAGTATTTACAGACTCGACGTCTATCTCAAACCTGGTTCCGAGGAGATAGCCGACACCTGTTATACCGAGTATTGGGGCTATCGCAGTCGTGAACGCAGAGACGAGTGACACGGAGTTGAGTCGTCGGGGAGTAACAAGAATCGACTGATTTCGACCCATGCCGCCGTAACTATTAATAATCGCCCAGAGCAATAGACTCCATCTAACAGATGGACAGAGACGAACTTCCCGACAACGTCCTCTTCGACTGGTACCTGCGTTACATAGGCGAGCCCGACGCCAAGACCGATGTCTACGCAGGCTTCGGAATATTCCTCGGCGGAATTGCTCTGGGTCTTCTGGGTCTAGTGATCTTCCTTCCGAGCACCGCGACCGAGGTCGGCTCAGACCTCTACTGGACATTGCGTGAGACATCGATCAGCATGGCTATCGTGGGCCTTCCCTTAGTGATGCTCGGAGTAGCGGTTCTCCTGCCTGTGAGAAAACGCGCCGTATACGCCGCAGTCACGGGAACCGCTGTCTGTGTCGTGGGTGTCGTGATGTTCGCCTCGTCTTATCCTTCGAACTTCAACGTCGATCAGTCTGTGACTGCGCGTGTTGTCTCGGTCTACGCAGTCGGTCTCGCGCTCGTGGTGTCGTCGACTGGAGCGGCTCTGATAGCCCACCATCTCGAAAAGGCACGTGGGGTAGGCGAACGATCCGAAGAGTCGGAGACTGAGACAGATACGAGACCCAAGGTCTCACAAGAAGACGTCGAGAGCGACATAGAGGAGGCAATGAGTACGACCGAGATATCGTGGGGAGGAGTCGAAAAGAAGGAGACCAAACGTCTCAGCCTCGATGTTGACACGGAGATAAGCGGACAGGGGTTTGACGTCGACGCCGAGGAGACGAGGGCGTCGGGTTCCGCTGTCGACGAGGCTGTCTCGGGACTCAAGAATCTCAAGGGAGGTGAGACAAAGGAGGCGAAAGGTGGGAGCACCGACGACCAGACGGAGGCTCTCAGACAGCTCCGTAACCAGGGAGACGCGGAGTCAGGATCGGAGGGAGTGGGAGGAGTAAAAACAGACTCCGGGGGACTCGTCGACAGAATCAGGAGATGGCTGACTTAACTGTAAGTTACTTTTATTAATCCCGAGACGTATCTTGGGAGCATGGCAAAAGGATTGGACGTCGGGACGATGAACATTATCTCGTCCCGCCAGGACGGAGACGAGACAGCTTTCGTACAGCAGAGAAACTCCTTCGTCGAGATAGAGCACAGCGACATGGCGGAGCGGATGCTGTCGAGAAGCGATGTTCTCCACATTAGGAAGGACGACCAGGTCTACGTAGTCGGCGACGACGCCCTCAACTTCGCTAATATATTTAACGAGGAGACGCGCCGGCCGATGCAGCACGGAATACTTTCGAGCGACGAGAAGTCGGCTATCCCAATGATCAAGCTCATAACCGAACAGGTCGTCGGCGAGCCGAGGAGACACAACGAACGTCTCTACTACTCTACCCCCGCCGATCCCATAGACTCCGACATATCGACTCTGTATCACCAGAAAACTCTCGAATCACTCCTCGGTGACATAGGATACGACCCCGAGCCGATCAACGAGGGAATGGCTGTGATCTACTCCGAGCTAGCCGACCACAACTTCACTGGATTAGGAATAAGCTTCGGCGCGGGAATGACGAACGTCTGTCTCGCGTACTACGCAGTCCCCGTGATGAAGTTCTCGATAGCGAGAGGTGGCGACTGGATAGACGAAGAGGCAGCGAGTGCGACAGGAACACCCGTCGATAAGGTCACTTCGATAAAGGAGGACGACTTCAAGCTCGACTTCAGAACCGACGTCGGCGGGGTCGAGGGCGCTCTCTCTATCTACTACAACAACCTCATAGACTACATAATCGAGAACATACAGGAGGAGGTCGACGAGGAGGACATAGAGGAAGGACTCGATGTCCCAGTCGTCGTCACGGGGGGAACGTCGAGTCCACGCGGATTCGAGGAGCTCTTCGAGGAGAGCCTCTCGAACGCCGACATACCCTTCTCGATCAGCAGGGTGAGACAGGCAGAGGATCCCCTGTACAGCGTCGCAAAGGGCGCACTCGTCGCCGCACGTACTGAGGAGGAAGACGAGGGCGCTGACGTAGAGACGGGTGCAGGCACGGATATGGAGACAGACGCGGACGGCTCGACAAACGACGAAGTCGAGGTACGTGACGACGCCGAGAGGGTCGACTGACTCAGACATGAAGGTCAGTGAGGTGATGGAGACCGACGTCGTTACGGCTTCGCCCGACGAGACAGTGAGCGAGGTGGCTAGGAGTCTGCGCGAGAACGACGTGAGCGGGATGCCCGTCGTAGAGGACAACGTCGTCCTCGGAGTGGTGAGCGAGGCTGACCTTCTCGATCTCATAGACACGAAGGAGGAGGAGAAGAACATCTGGCTTCCGTCACCCTTTGAGGCGATAGAGCTTCCCCTCAGAGCGTTCCCTCTCAGAGAGTGGCTTGAGAGACACGACATAATAGAGGAAGAGCTCGAAGACATAGGAGAGATGCCCGTGAGAGACGTCATGACACGTGACGTCAAGACGGCGTCGGCGGACGACACAGTCGAAGATGCGTCTCATCTCATGGTGAATTACAGCATCAACCGTCTTCCCGTTCTCGACGAGGACGGCGACTTCGTCGGAATTGTGACGCGAGAGGACATACTCGAAGGTATAGTCGACTAGAGCCTAGAGATCCCAGTACTCCGACTGTATATCCTTTACCTCTTCTAAGACATCAGAGACATCGGGCGACTCCGTCGGAGGATCGTAGATCGAGGGTTCACGTATCTGTGAGGTGTCGAGACCCGCGAGAGAGCCTATGACTGCGAGGTTGGTGTAGGGAAGACCGCCTTCTATTCCGTATCCTCCCGAGAGAGACGCCACCACCCTTCCGTCACAGACTTCCTCGGCTGTATCGAGGGCTTTCTGCATAAGAGAAGCGTAGCCACTCGCAGTGACGCCAAGATCCGTGATGGGATCGGTGAAATGGTTGTCCTGACCCGCCTCTATGAAGAGTAAGTCGGGGTTGAACTCGCGCGCCACGGGCTCGAAGACCTCCTCGACGACCCTGAGATAGCCGTCGTCGCCCGTCTTTGGGGGAAGAGGCACGTTGACGGTGTATCCCTCTCCGTCGCCCTTTCCGACCTCGTGTGCGTACCCCGTACCGGGGAAGAGTGTCTTGCCGTCCTGGTGTGTCGAGACTGCGAGAACCGAGGGGTCGTCGTAGAATATCTCCTGTGTGCCGTCGAAGTGGTGGGCGTCCCAGTCCCAGATCAGAACCTTGCCGACGTCCTTGGCCTCCTGTAGATACTTCACCATCACGGCGGTGTTGTTTATGAAACAGAAGCCGTGCCCTCTGTCGGGGAAAGCGTGGTGTCCCCCGGGACGTGACATCACGAACGAGGTGTCGTAGTCACCGTCGACGACTAACTCGCCCCCGAGCTTTACGCCACCCGCTGAGAGACGTGCCGAGTCCCACGTGTGTTCGGAGACATGTGTGTCAGGGCTCAGGGAGCCGTCGCCCGAGTCGGACATGGACCTCAGGCTCTCTAAGTACTCCTCGTCGTGGACACGCAGGAGGTCTTCGTACGACGCGGGAGAAGGCTCGACTAGCTCAACCTCGGGGAGATCGAAGACACCCTCCTCCTCAAGCTGATCCATCGTGTAGGCGAGACGTTCGCGTCTCTCGGGATGGGTCGGAGTGTGTTCGTGGAGTAGGTAGTCGTCGTCGTAGACTAGCCCGAGAGTCACTGTTTCTCACCTCGACTGTGGCTGGGGACGTGTCTGTTTGTGTAGCTGAGATCGGGGACGACCTGTGCGGTGGCGTCGGCTATCTGTCCCACGACACGGCTGTTCTCGACGACGTTGAACCTGCGCATGTTGACCGTCTCGACCTCGTCCATCCCTGTGTCCTCCCCCGCACCTGCGTCCTTGGCTGCCCTGAGTGCCTCCTCACACGCTATACGTTCAATCTCTTCGTGGGTGAGTTGGTCGTATCCTGCCTCCCTCTTAGTAGAGCCGAGGGCTGTGACAGTGGTGACGTTCTGAACCGTGTCTATGTGTATGTCCGTCTTGACACTCACACGTGCCGCGGCACATCCCACGGCTCCCGATACCTCGGCGTTCTCGGGAACTACGACACCGATGTCGGTCTGGGTCGCCTCACGTATACGTGGAGCGATATACGGTGCGAGAACACCGCCGGCTACGAGGAGATCCTTGTCGTAGCTCCGTGAGAGACGTCCGACCTCGTCGGCTATACGTGAGACGGCTTCGTCTATTATACCCTCCGCAGTAGCCCCCGACGACTCGACGGCTGACTCAGCAGCCTCGACGTCCCCCTCGTCCATCTCGCCGAGGGCATGTAGGGCGTCCGTAGGAGTAGGAGTGTCCCCCCCGAATGCGACAGCCGAAGACCCACGGTAGTCCCCGAGTTCGCCGTCGACGACAGCCGTGTCGCCACCGACGGGGAGGTTTACCGAGTCGACGCCGTCGTAGTATGTACTCAGACCGTTGACCGTATAGCCCTCGTCGGTAACCGGAAAGCCACCGTCGAGGACTGTTATGTCGGTCGTAGTGCCGCCTATGTCGACACAGACGGCGTCGCGTCTCCCCGAAAGAGCCGCGAGTCCGAGCGCGCTCGCCGCCGAGCCACTCCTGACCGTGTGTGACGGGTTAGAGAGGGCGGCGTCCTCGGATAACATCGCTCCGTCTCCCTTGAGGTAGTAGACCGGAGCGTCGACGCCCGCGTCAGCGAGTGCCTCGCCTATGTCGTCCTCGAAGCTCTCGAAGACTGTCTTCGACTTGGCGTTGAAGACTGTGGTCGCGGCGCGCTCGGGAAATCCGAGCTTTCCTCCCGACTCGTTTCCGAGGGCGATGAAGTCGGCGTCTTCACTGATCTCGTCTGCGACCGCCTCTTCGACCTCGGGGTTTCTCGGAGAGAACTTCGAGGTCACAGCAACGACCGGGTTCGAGGGCTTCTCCCCGATCTGTGCTTTTTCGGTGACACGTCCCCTGTGGTCTATCGCACCCCTCGCGAGTATATTCTCGTCACCGTGGAAAGCTAAGCTGGGCGAGAGACCCGGACCCGGAACAACGACGTTCGTGGCGTCTGGAAGCCTGTCCTGTAAAGCCGAGTTGAGAACGAGTGTCGTGGCGACGACTACGCGTTCGACTTCCTCCCCACGTGTTTCGAGCTTAGAAACCGAGTCACGTACCGACTTCGAGGGGTTGGAGGGGTCGAGGCTAGCCTTCGAGGTGGTCACGACTCCGTCCTCGGGATCGAGACCCACGGCGTCGACGTTGGTTCCTCCGGCGTCTACTCCTATTATCATCCTGTTTCCTCCTCGGCTCTTTTCGCGTCAGTGTCGGTGTCACGGTCACCGTCTCTACGGGGCTCGGTCTCTTTATGAGTATGAGTCTCTGTGGCGTCTTTCGAGTCGTCCTCCGTCTTCTGTATCCTGACACGGAGAATCCTCGTCCCCTCTGTCTCCTCTACCGTGAGACTGACACCGTCGTGCTGTATGGTCTCGTCCTCGTCTACGAGACGCCCCATCCGGTTGTATATGAATCCTGCGACGGTCTCGAACTCACCCTCCTCGGGGAGGTCGACGCCGAGTGTCTCGTTGACCTCGTCTATGTTGACCTCTCCCTTGACCACGACGGTCGTGTCGTCGACCTTCTCTATAGGCGGCTCCTCCTGCTGTGTCTCGAATATCTCGCCGACTATCTCCTCGACCATGTCCTCTATCGAGACGATTCCCTGTGTCGATCCGAACTCGTCTATGACGACAGAGAGACGTATCCGTTCGAGCCTCATCTCAGTGAGGAGTTCGTCTATCTCCTTCGTCTCGGGAACGTGGAGAGTCGGCTGTATTATGTCATCGAGTGTCTCGCCCGTCTGTCTCGCTCTCAGAACGTCACGCAGGTCGACTATCCCCTCGATATGGTCGAGTGTGTCGTGGTAGACGGGTAGACGTGTGTAATGGTTCTCGACACAGATCTCCTGGATCTCGTCGAGAGAGGTCTCGTCGTCGACAGCGACTATGTCGAGGCGTGGTGTCATGACCTCCTTGGCTATCGTGTTTCTGAAGCTCAGAACCCTCTGGAGCATACGTCTCTCGTCTTCCTCTATCGCACCTTGACGCTCACCCGTACGGAGTATGCCTCTTATCTCCTCGCGCGTGATGTAGGACGACTCTATGTCCGAGCGTCCTCCCGTTATCTTGTTGACCCCGCGCGTGAGGTAGTCGAAGAAGAGTATAGCGGGGTACATTATCTTCTGTGAGAGCCTGAGAGGACGTGAGATTCGGAGAGCCCACGACTCGGTGTTCTCGACGGCGTAGGACTTCGGCGCGCTCTCTCCGAGTATGAGGACGAAGAAACTCACAACTACGGTCGCCGCCGTGACGGCTAAGCCGCTGTTGGTGAAGTAGATGCCGAATAGAACGGTCGCTATACTCGACATCGCTATGTTGACGACGTTGTTCCCGACGAGTATAGTCACGAGTAGACGGTGAGGATCGGAACGTAGCTCACTTAAGACGGAGGCTCTCTTGTCGTCGGAGTTCTCCATAGACTCTATCTTGTGTCTCTCTAGGGAGAACATGGCTATCTCGCTGGAGGAGAAGAAAGCACTCAGAACCATGAGAAGAACCATGGCTCCAACGCCGAGAAGTACGACAGTAGATACTGTTACCATATCTGTGTAGTATATATAAAAACGTCGGGCTGACGGATAGTATTACCGGATATTCGGCTTCGACTCGTAACGCATTATAGATACGACTCCGTATAAACAGTTACGAAAACTGATGTCAGACGACAGAATCCGGTCGGCGTGTGTGAAGGTCGACGTAAAGGAGGGCGAGTCAACGCGTCAGCTTCTAGGAGAGACGGACGCAGTCGACGACGACCTCAAGCTAAGAACCGAGGATGGCTACCTCTACATACCTGTCGAGTCGAAGAACGTGGTTCCCGAGAGCCTCGACGCCGAGATATGTGAGGCGGAGTTCGAGGAGCGCGAGACTCTCGTATCCCCCGAGGACATACTCGGCTACTCGCCGACCTTCGAGGCTGTCGGAGACATAGCCCTGATAGAGGAAAGAGAGGACGATGAAGTCGACACAGACACGGAAAATGTAGGCGAGGCAGTCGTCGAGGCAGACAACAACATAACGACGGCTCTCGCTGTCGAGTCGAAGGTCAAGGGACGTGAGAGGCTACGTGATCTCAGACACGTCTACGGCGACGAGACGACAGAGACAGTCCACCGTGAGTACGGCGTAGAGCTCAGAGTCGACGTATCGGAGGTCTACTTCACTCCACGTCTCGCCAACGAGCGTCAGAGGGTCGTGTCACAGATAGACGAAGGAGAAAGAGTCCTCGACATGTTCGCAGGCGTAGGTCCCTACTCGGTTCCCGCGGCGAAAAAGGGCGCTGAGGTCACGGCTGTCGACGTCAACCCCGATGCAGTCGAGTACCTGAGGCAGAACGCCGAGAGAAATGGGGTCGGAGACCGAATCAGCGTCGTCGAAGGAGACGCACGCGATGTAGCCCGGCGTCTCGGCGGCTTCGACAGGATCATAATGAACCTGCCACAGTCCGCCGACGACTTCCTCGACGCGGCTGTAGAGGCGGCGGGCGACGGCTGTGTGATCCATTACTACGACATGAGACACGAGGACGACCTCTTCGAGGGCGGAGTCGACGAGATACGTGAGGCGGCGAGCGACGGAGGATACGAGATCGAGGTCCTCGACGAGGTCAACGTGCGTTCGTACGCACCCTACGAGTACAACGTCTGTATAGACGCCAGGCTTAAAGAAGAAGAAGAAGACGAGAGCTGTGTCTGAGAACTATGACGGAAGAAATCAGAGCCCACGTCTTCGTCTCGGGGAAGGTACAGGGAGTCTACTACCGCGCAAACACACGTGACACGGCGCGCGAGAACGGCGTCGACGGCTGGGTCACGAACTTAGACGACGGACGCGTCGAGGCTGTCTTCGAGGGAGAACGCGACGCAGTCGAGGAGACAGTCGAGTGGTGTCACGAGGGTAGCCCCGCGGCGGAAGTCGAAGGGGTCGAGGTAGACTGGGAGGAACCAACCGGGGAGTTCGACGGCTTCGGTATCAGGTACTGACTCTGATTCCAGTTCTACGACGGCACGACTACGCGTCTGACATCGACGGCTCCGGCTCTTCTCACGACTCCCGCGACGGCGTCTCTGACTCCGTCTAGCTCTCCCGACGTACCGAGAACAGTGAGACGTGCCTCGGCGCCCTCCTCGATTACTCCGAGGTCGTCCCTGCCTAAGAGCTTACCACCGTTGACTGTCGCCATCCGCAGAACCTCGTCGTCGGAGACGTCGTAGAGCTTCGAGGTGAACTCCATCTCCCTCCAGACAGACGGCGAGTTGAGCATCACGTTGTCGGTACCGAGGGCGACGTCGGTGTGTTCGACGAGATCCTCGACGGGAGGCAGACCCACGTCAGTCACGAGGTTCGACCGCGGACAGACAGCGACGGGTATCTCGTCGTCTTCGAGCTTTTCGAGGTCGGCGTCGCGGGCGTGTACCATATGGACGAGGAAGTCGGGATCGAGGTCGAATGCGTCGTCTATGTCGTCAGCGTCGCGCTCTCCGGCGTGTATCCCGAAGGGCTTCCCGAGACTGCGCGCCTCACGTCTCGGTTCGCCGAAGTCTCCGTCTCTCGTGCCGCTCGCACCGTAGCCGTCGGCGACGTCTAAGACGGAAGGGTCGCCACGTCCCATCGCTACAGCCTCGACACCCGTTCCTTCGGCTGCGCGCCGGAGACTCTCGACCCCCTCGGCTCCGCCCTCTCTGAAGTCGACGAAGGCTCCCGTACCCGAGTCGCGCATGAACTCGACTGTCTTCGTCATAGCATCAGTCTTCTCCTCCTGTGTAACGTCGCGGAGTATGCGGTGTTTGAGTCCATCGGGCGGCGCGACCCTCTCGTCGAGCGAGAGACCCCTTCCGGCTTCCTTCGCAACCGAGTCGCCTATGTGGGTGTGTGCGTTGACGAAAGCCGGCATAACGATGTCGTCGGAGGCGACCGGCTCCTCGGTTACCTCGGTGATTACGCCGTCCTCGATATGGAGGGTGCCCTCTACGACATCGACCTCGTCTGTGTCGCTCAGTACTCGTAGAATACGTCCCTCGACCTTTTCCATGGGTCAGATAAGAGAGAAAGGAACAACCGTGTTTCGGCTTGTCTCGGAGATGAAGAGTTAAGACGGAAACCCACTAAACCGACTGTAAGAAGACAATGCTCGATCCCGACTACTTACGTGAGAACCCCGACGAGGTCAAGGAGGCGATGGAGAGACGCGGCTCAGACGCCGACATAGACGGAATACTCGAACGTGACGAGAGATGGCGCGAACTCAAACAGAAGGGCGACGACCTGAGGCACGAGAGGAACCAGACGAGCCAGAGGATCGCAGAGCTCAAACAGGAGGGAAAGGACGACGAGGCGGAGGAAGCGATACAGAGGAGCCAGGAACTCAAGGAGGAGATAGAGGAGGTCGAGGAGGAGGCGGAGAGGCTCAAGGAGGAACGTGACGAGATGCTCCTACGTGTCCCGAACGTACCTCACGACTCGGTACCAGTCGGCGAAGACGAGGACGACAACGTCGAGGTTCGACGGTGGGGATGGGACGACAGACGTAACCACGGCTTCGAGATCGAGCCCCACGACGTCTTAGCCGAGGAGAAAGGTCTCATAGACTTCGAGAGGGCTTCACGTATATCGGGTTCGGGATTCTACTTCATGCGCGGAAAGGGGGCGAAGCTACACCACGGTCTCGTCGAGTTCATGCGCGACCTCCACGACGACGACTACGAGGAGGTCTATCCTCCCGTTCTGGTCGACACAGACGCGATGAAGGGGACGGGACAGTACCCCAAGTTCATAGAGGAGGGCGACGCCTACGGCGTCAAGGACGAGGATCTCTGGCTGATTCCGACTGCGGAAGTCCCCGTCACGAATATGTACAAGGGCGAGTACCTCAGCGCCGACGAGCTTCCGATATACCACCAGGCGGTCTCGGCGTGTTTCAGGAGAGAGGCGGGGAAACACGGCACAGAGACGCGGGGGATAGCGCGTGTCCACCAGTTCGACAAGGTCGAGTTGGTGAAGTTCGCCGAGCCCGACGAGAGCTACGACGAACACGAAACACTCCTGGGCGACGCCGAGAGGGTTCTTCAGGAGCTCGGACTTCCGTACCGCGTCCTCGAACTCTGCACGGGCGACCTGTCGTTCGCCGCCGCGAAATGTTACGACCTGGAGGTCTGGGCACCCGCACACGAGCGATGGCTCGAAGTCTCGTCGGTCTCGAACTTCGAGGACTTCCAGGCGAGACGCGCCGAACTCAAGTACAGACCCGAGCCACATCTCGACCTCGAACATATACATACCCTCAACGGAAGCGGTCTCGCAGTTCCGCGAGTCATCATAGCGATCCTGGAGTACTACCAGACGGAGGACGGCACCGTCGAGGTTCCCGAGGCTCTTCAGGAGTACGTCGGGTTCGACGAGATATAGACAGACCGCGACGCGACAAGATTTAAGAAGTTCTGATTCTTCTTATCCGGAGTATGGTATTCAAAAAGATCACCGTGATCGGAAGCAGCAGCGAGTCGTGGGAGGACGCCGCGATGGACGCCGTAGAGAGGGCAGAGGCAACCCTACACGACATCCACTGGGTCGAGGTCGAGTCACAGGGAATGGAGATAGCGAGAGCCGACGACCCCGAGTACCAGACAGAGGTCACTATCGCTTTCGAGCTAGAGGATAAGTAGTCAGCCCGAGACGTTCACGTCGCTCTTCGTGACGTGGAGATAGGCGCGAGTGGGATCGTCGGTCTCACGTAAGCTCAGATACCTAAGGTCTGTGTTGTAATGTAGCGCGGAGTCAGTTATCTGAACTTCTTCAGCAATTATAGATCCATAAACCTCGGTACCTGACTCAACAAAGATTCTATCGTTATTTGGCGCGTATATGACTCCTCTAAATATAGAACCATCTCTTAGTCTGAGCTTGGGTCCTGTTCCAGTATCGGGATACGGAAAAACATACACCTGAAATAGATCCGTTCTGTTGTCTGGTGTTATTATCTCAGAACCAGTTAGTCTGAATGAATTATCGCTACTATGGTCTCCTCGGTATATTCTGACAGGGTTGTTACCTTTAACCTTGACATCACTATTAAGTCTGAAGTTGGTTTTGTTTTCAATAGCTACTGTTATCGGATGATCCCGAGTGTCAAATATCATTGTGCCCGAGTTGTGGTTGACGTTATTGCTGACAAGGTACCGTCTCTGGTCTAGATCAGAAGCAGTAGGATTATTTGGAAAAGAGGTGCCTCCTTCTTTTATCTCATCAACTATACGGGATGCAACAGGCTCAGGTACGTTAATATCGACATCTACACCGGTAGTGTTTTCTCCCGTTATATTTATTCGGTCATCCTCTATGTCATTCCGAGCGATGGCATCGCCATGAATAGTCGGTTTTGGGTTATTTTCTGAACCTCCTGTTATGCTGTCGTTGGAAACCACGTTTCCATAGATATGAGAGGGATTTTTGGGATTATTCGGAAAGAGAATTGTTTCCTCCGACTCCACAAGATCCACACCCATCACCCTGTCATCAGGGGAATAATCACCAGTTATCCCATAACTATACGCATCTATCGTAGCATTTTCGAGCTCCATCTCTGTTCCACTGGATAACGCCGCTTGTCTGAAAGGACGTATATCCTTAACGACATTGACGTGTCTGACCTTGACCCAGCCCGGACTAGCATCGTGGTTACTTTCGACTACGACGACTTGCTTGTGTCTATCCTCGAAGTATCTCTCCCACGCCTCGGAGTGGGGACTCGTGACATTGACGTAGACAGTTCCGTTCCGTATCGGGCTCCTGTCACGGTACGGTCTATCGACCTTCGACTCGCGCGAGAGTGTGAATGTCTGCTGACCTCCGGCAGTCGCCAGATCGGTGTTACTTACATTGACGAGCGAAACCGTGAGGGAGTTACGTGAGAACCCGAAGTCGGGCGCGGAGACCATCGTGGCATTGGCGTCCGCCGACGTTTTACGGAAGATACCACCCGCCTCGAACCAAACCTCTCTGTCTCCCATCGTGTATCTGACCGAGTTGAGTTCGAAACTGTGGTTGAGGTTCTTCGCCGTATTGGTGACATTTATCCTAACACGCGTCGTGTCCTCGACGACTTCCAGACTCCCCTTCTGTAGATTCATCCGAACCTTCTTGGTACCCGATCCCGACGCAACCCCCGTTGCCTTCGAGTCGAGACGCATCATCTCATTCAGCGCGCGATCAAACTGAACGTCGTCTCTCGCCGAGTCGAGCGTAGGGAATCCCGTGAGAGTGATTATACCGATTCCGGTCATCGTGATGCCGAAGATAAGTATTACTCCGACTACCTCCGACTGGGCAAGCCTCTGTCGGCTGTCCGTTCTCGTTGTGCGGGTGGTCTTACTTCGTCTCATGTCTGTTGGTTCTGTCTGTCTTATCTTGAGACTGAGATATTCAGCTTAGTTCTCGTGTGTATAGCTGTGTCGACGTAGTCAGGTGGGGGTGTGGGAGTCGATGGATCGACCTCAACCCACGCGGTGTCCGACGTACTTCCGTAGTCCACGTCATCGATGCTGTCGAAGTCTTCGAGGTACGTCTTCCATGCATCAAGACGGTCGTTGTCGGGTGTTCTGACGGTTATCCTGACACTCGAAACGTTGTAGTCGGAGTCCGTTCCACGGATACTATCGCCGAGTCTCCAGTCAGTCTCCGCGTTCTCTGCTGAGACGACGAATATACCCTCTCCGCCGACAGATCCCGAGCCGTTGACATCGATAGCGGGGACGACGGTACGGTCGGTCGAGATCCGCCAGTCGGGTTCCTCGATCATCACACTGGCGTCGGATGCCGAAGCCTCACGTATGAGAGCACCGTTCTCGTAGACTACCGTCCCCGAGTCAGTCGAGTAAGCGACGTATCCGACGGTCGTGTTACAGATTTCGGGGTCACAGATGTTGTAGTCGGAGCCATTAATTATGGAGACGTTGACCCACGTCTGTGACCCGGCTCCGCTGTTGACAGAAAGAGCACCGCCGTTTAGTCTGACCTGTGTGTCACGGCTAGAGACACCGTCTGTCCGAGACACGGAGTCGAGACTGTCCTTCATGAGCGCGAACGAACGCAGGCTGTTCTCCGACTTAGCGGAGTCCCTTTGATCGTCGAGGGCAGGGACACCGTTGAGGTAAACGAGACCTATCGATGTTGTGACTATTCCTAAGACTATCACGAAGCCCACGACCTCCGAGACACCGCGTTCGTCTTCGGAAGGGTTACATGTCGTTGTCCCACGCATATTACCTCACCTCTATCTCGTCGTCAGTGTAATGTATACTCACATCGGAGCCGCTTCCGAACTCCGCCGAATCAGTCTGTGTGACTGTGTTGTACTCGACGGTAACGGACGCGTCCCTTACTCCTGAGTCAAGGGTTATCTCTCCGGTGCCGTCGACACCCGGATCAGGCTCGATCTCGACGGTATAAGTCTCGCCCACGTTTGGGAGACGGAGTTCGAGACTCCCCTCTGGATTAGACCCTCTGTTGGACAGCGTGTCAGCCTCGACGAGCCTCTCGGCTATACTCTCGCCTGCCATACGCAGATTTTTTTCAGTCGTAGACTCACGGATATATCCCATCGTGCCGTGCATGTTCATCAGCATTATTCCGATTACGGTGATCGCCACGCCGAGATGGAGAACGTATCCCGTGACGGTCGAGAGTGCCTCGTCGTCTTCTGAGACCGAAACTGTCGACTCGCGTCTCATTACGACCCGCCTCCGTAGGTCTTTATCGACTTCACGCGCTGATAGTAGACCTTCAGGGTGTTGTTAGTGTCGTCGTCTCTACTCGGGTCGGTGTCCCGGAAGACTATGAATAGGTCGCCATTGTCTGTCGAGTTTATCGCCTCTGACTCCACGTCGGAGAGAGTGTAGCTCTCGGTTTTTATCATCCCTGACGTAGGCGGAACTGTGTAGTCAGTAGTCGGGTCGATCTCACTCGCGTTCGACTCGTAGACGGGAACAATCTCCATCGCCTCAGAACCTGTGAGGCTGTACCTCAGTTCGACCTCGTGCCTGTCCCACGCCTTCTGTATCCCCGAGGTCTGAGAACCCACGCGGAGATCGTGTCCGTGGTCGAAGTTATCCGACCTGTTTTCGGTGAGGTTGGCGTACCTGTCGTCGTTCGCACTCATGTAGGTGATGTTGATCTTGTCAGGGTCGGAGACGTTCGTGCCGTTGATGAGGTTAGGCGGTATGTCCTTGTCGGGGTTGAAGACGCTCGGATAACTGATCATCGTCATAGCCGGAGCACCCGCCGAGATGCTGTTGGTGTGGCGGAGCGACGAGTCGGCGTACGATAGGTTGAGACGGACGTTCTGTAACGCGCCGACCGTGTAGACCGACGCGTTCGAACAGAAGGTCTTCGATCCACAGATCTTCGAAGTCGAGTCGGAGTCAATCTGTATGTCGTAGGTTCCCTTGGCGTTCACGCCGCCCTTTATCAGAATCCGATAGGTCGTGTTCTCGGGATCAGAAGCGTATAGTAGGTCGGAGTGGAGGTTTCTTGGCGTCGAGTTTATCGAGTTGTTGGTGACACCAATCTCTACGGGCGTGCCGTTGTAGGTGTGGTTCTCCAGAACCTCTTTAGTATTGGTAGATTCATTCTGGTGACTGATCCTAATTTCAGGGTTCTTGTCGTCCCCATAGTAGCCGGGGTTCTCAACATCCATACGCCAGATAGTTCTGTTATGAGATGTCGACTGGTTCTGGACTAGAAGGCTGAAGTTTCCGCTATCATCGTTGAACTCAGTGACGTTGTATCGCATACTGTGGATCTGTGTTATATTGTCGGCGATGAGTTTGTCGGGACTGGTTATTTCCTCGGCTATATCTCTAAAAATATCAGTGAGTTCATCGGCGTTATCGGCGTGGTTATAATTACCGCCGGTCTCCGTCGCTATGTATTTTAATAAAGTCCCATTAACCGAGTCACCCAGACCAACAGTATGCACAGTAGTATCTGTTCTGTTTGCCTCTCTAGCCCAGTATTTAGTTCTATTGTTGAGGTTAACGTCTCTAAACGAAGAGCCACCACATTCATCTATTTCCTCTGAGTTAGGAGGTTCTTCATCGATAAACGCCCATTCGCTCCTGCAGTCTTCATAATCTCCATCAATATCATCCGAGATACTCTTGCCTTCGTAATTCACCCAACCGTACTGGTTTTGACCGTCTGTCAGTATGATAGTGACATTTTCGGCTGAGGAGCTACTGTTGGCATCAAATTCTCGAAGTGAGCTTCGTAAACCTCCGCCTATATATGTACTTCCGTCATCCTCAGACATCTTATCAATAGTATCATTTATATTTTTATTCTCTGGTAAAGACTTGAAATAAACAGTATTAGTCACGCCGAGACTATCACTGCTATTCTGTCTATAACTCGAAGGCACTTCGTATGTATCCTCGTCGAAGTCCAAGACAGAGATGTTATCCCTAGAGGAGTTCAGAGCACCCACGAAATCCTTCGAAGCATCTACTCTTATGTCATTAGGATCATTATCTTCCATCGATCCTGAGGTATCAATCACGAGAGAAGCATCTAGAGGATCGCGTCTAATGGGCTCCGAGAAATTCTTCGGCTTCTTCTGCCCCAGTCTCAGAGCCGGAGTCGACGCCTGGCTCACCGAGTACTCTACGTCAACAGCGGTACGTCTCGGAGCGTAGATTCTCTGAACCTTCCTCGTGTAGTTCCTCATCGACCTGTTGAACTCGTCCCTGACCTCAGCATTAGTCCAGTTCTCGTAGATGCTCCTCTTGTTGATCGCGCCCATGATGTCACGCGCTCCCGACTCGACAGTCTCTTCGTACTCGACTGTGCTCTGTGACAGCGAGGGCGACGGTGAAGAGCGTGAGTCGGCGATCGAGTTCTGTGTGTACGCAGCCGAGTTGAGCATCACCGTCACGCCAATTATTCCGAGAGCGACGAGGAAGCCCGCGACTATGATGACCTGTGCTTTCTCGCGTCGGTCTATCTCCATGCTGTGAGACGCACCTCCACTATGTTGTATATGTCAGAGACGTTTCCACGGTCGAACCTCGCGTCAGACTCCGAGACATCGACGTTGGGTATCGGATATCCCTCGCGCGTCGCGTTGGCGAGAGGCACGGTACCGTTGACGAGGTCGTCCTCGTAGAGTACGAGGGTCTCATAGGAGGTCACAGCGCCCTTACCCGGATTGCCGTTGTCTATGAGGCTACATCTCGCCATACCCTGCTTTTCGCCGGGTAATGTCTGAGTATGGTTTCCGAGGTACTCACATCCCCTACGTTCGTCTATCCGGGCTGTGTCTTTCGACTCGAAACGTAGATCTACGTTATAGATCGCACCCCTGTCGCCTATACGTTCAAGAGTTGTGTTGAAGTCGCCGTGTATGTGCGACAGGTTCGACGTCCCTGTATACCCATAGACAGTAGGAGTGCTCCCGTTGAACCTTGGCGGCGTCGCGCTGGTGTCGAATCCGAGAACGGCGCGTCTAAGATCGCCGCTCACCTTACCGTGTCTCAGGCTGTCCCCAACAAGGGAGTCGAGGGAGGCGTCACCACCCGACGCGGTCGCTGTCGACGTGGGTGTGACTGCGACGGAGTTGATAGCATAAAGGACAGACAGAACTATAAGGAATGCTGCGGCGAAGCCTTCGAGGGTATGCATCTGAGCCTCTCGATCCGTGTCGTCGGTGTTTCGCCTCAACCTATCCCCTCCATACGGTTATCTCGATCACAGTCGTGTTGCCCTCTTCGACATCGGTATCGTCTACTGTGACCGACTCATCGGCGTAAATGACACGTGTCCTCGTAGAGACCGAAGCTACATCAGGGGTCGAGTTACCGAAGACCTCGTCGTTGACGTCCGAAGTCCCGGTGTCATTGACTGTTATGTTATAGTCATAGAGTCCCGGATCGAGTCCAAGGCTCTTCTTCATCTCAGTTGTATCCTGACTGAAGAAGCCGCTCGCGTCCGTACTGTCAAGGGTGCCGTCGTCATCCGTTACCGAGGATACGAGAAGCGTAGATGCCCTATCGGCGATTACCTCCGTCTCGTCGGTGGATGTCGTCACGGGAGCCATCGTGTCGGTCATAAAGCCGAGGACGAATATGAGTGTAATCAGAAATATGGTTATGCCTGACAGGAAGTCTATACTCGTCTGTGCGTTAGTGCTCCGCCCCTTTCGTTTCTCGGAGTTAATGCTTATCACTGTTCCGTCCGTGCCTTATAGTTCGCCGTAATTTACGTCTCACCCCACTTAATAGTTTCGCGGATGGGTAGGAACCAAACCTGAAGCTTAATATGACTGACCGTATATTCGAACAAACACAAACGTGAAGGGAAGAGAGTGGTACCAAAAGGAAGACACCGCCGAGGAGTACGACGACTGGAGGTTCTCGAAGGGCGGTGCTCTCATAGATGAAGGCGAGAAGGAAGCCGTCTTCGACCTCCTCGGAGACGTTCAGGCTGCCGAGTCGGGATCCGCGGAGAGCGACAGTCTCGAAGATCTTTCAGTGCTTGAGATAGCGTGTGGCACGGGACGTTTCACCGTCGAACTCGCACGCAGGGACGCTGATGTAGTGGGAATGGACATAAGCAAGCCGATGATGGAGAAGGGAGTCAAGAAGGCGAAACACGCGGGCGTCTACGACTCGGTCGACTTCCTGAGAGGAGACGCGGGGGAGCTACCGTTCCCCGACGACTCGTTCGACGTCGTGATAGCTATGCGTTTCTTCCATCTCGCCGACACACCCCTCGATTTCCTCAGGGAGATGAGACGTGTGTCGCGCTCGAAGGTTCTCTTCGACACATTCATGGAGGGAAGCGCGCGAGTGATCTACAACCGTTTCCTTCCCATGGGTAGCAGACTTTACTCGGAGGACGAGGTCAAACGTCTCTTAGACGACGCGGGTCTGTCGCTCGAAGAGACGAAGAACGACTTCTTCTTCCCGTTCGGTCTCTACCGGATAACTCCGACCAAGATAGCCGAGGGAATACGTGACGTCGACGACACTATACTCGACATCAGCGACGACTTCTCGACGGTCTCCTACTGGCTCACGTCCACGGAAAGCGATAAGTGAGCGACACGTGTCTCTTCGGGTATGAGAAGATTTGACGTCTCCGAAGTAACTGAGTTCTCGCCGGAGAAGTACGAGAAGGTCAGCCTATTAGACGCCGAGGGGGGATTCTCGGACTTCTACTGCTTCGAGCCAGGGCAGGAACAGGAGCCCCACGTACACGACGACTCCGACAAGCTATACTACGTCGTCGAAGGTGAAGGGGAGTTCACGGTAGGTGACGAGGTGCTGTCTCTGGGTGAAGGAGAGGGGATAGTCGCCGAGTCGGGCGAGAGACACGGCGTGAGGAACACGTCGGAGTCACGTCTCACGGCTCTCGTCTTCATGGCGTGGGGGGAGAAAAGAGGCGACGGAGGGGACGAGGACAGCCACGGTCACAGTCACAGCCACGAACATGACCACGATTCTGAGAAGGAAAGCCTCGACTTCGCGGTTCTGACAGTGAGTTCAACCAGAGACGAGAACGACGACCCGAGCGGCGACACAGTCAGACGTCTGGTGACCGACGAAGGACACACGGTGACGGAGTACGGGGTCGTGTCGGACGACCTCGTCGAGATAAGACACAGGGTCAAGGATCTCGTCGGAGAGGTCGACGCCGTTGTCACAACAGGAGGAACCGGAATAACCCCCGACGACGTCACAGTCGAGGCGGTCGAGCCTCTGATCGACAAGAAGCTCCCGGGATTCGGAGAGCTTTTCAGACGTCTGAGCACGGAGGAGATAGGAACTTCGTCGATAATGTCGAGGGCGTTCGCGGGTGTCTCCGACGACACGCCCGTCTTCGTCCTTCCGGGGAGCCAGAACGGAGTACCTCTGGCTGTCGAGGAGATACTGCTTGAGGAGATAGACCACATAGTGGGTCTCGCGGGACGCTAAATAAAATATAAAGACATGAGAGGGAGAAAGACGAGGTACGTCTTAGCCGACACAGCACAGCAGACAGTCGGAGGTTTCATACTCGGAGGTCCTTTCGTGATGGCTGAGGAGATCTGGAACATGGCGGAGAACGTCTCGTCTCTCCATCTCGCCGCGACTGTCTTGATAGTCCTCGGAATCGGATACACCGCCCTCTATGAGGCTGACGAGGAAAGAGATCCCGACACGGAGAAGAGCTTCCTCGGCATACCCCTGCGTTTCATCTCTCTCGTGGCTGTGTCGTACCTCTCAGTCGGAATAATCGCAGTCGTCGTCTCAGCCCCCCAGACCTTCGGCGCCGACGTCACGACGGGGGTCAAAGCAGTCATGATAAGTACTATATTCAGCGTCGTGGGAGCCGCGACAGCCGACACGGTCTTCAGATGAGATAATAATATGCCAGTCGAATCCAAGAGGAGGAAAGCGGTACTCTACATACTCGGAATAGGCGCGATAGCCGTCTTCTACTCCGTCATATATAGCTGGGGTATGTCTACCTTCGAGGGAAGGGAGAGGAGTCTAATACACTCGTTCCAGATAGTCGTCGAGACCTTCACGACGACGGGGTACGGAGAGGACGCGCCGTGGAGCTCTCCGGTTATGCTGACACTGATGGTCGCGATGCAGCTTACGGGTGTAGTCCTGATATTCATGGCACTCCCTCTCTTCGTGGTGCCGTGGATAGAGGAGGCGATAGAGACACAGGTTCCGACTTCGGCTGAGGATCTCGAAGACCACGTCGTGATCTGTGAGTTCGAGTCACTCGGCGAGACGCTCATCGATGAGTTGGAGTCGCGGGGGATAGAGTACGTCATACTCATCTGTAACCAGAACCGCGCGGTCGATCTCTACGAGTCGGGGTATCCAGTGGTGAGGGGAGACCCCGAGTCGGCACAGACACTCAGAGACGTCGGCATAGAGGAAGCGAGGGCGGTCGTTCTCGACGCCGACAACGACGTCAACGCAAGCATAGCCCTCTCAGTACGTGAGGCTTCGGAGGACACACACGTGGTCAGCCTCGCCACAGATCCCCAGAAGTCGAGGTATCTGAGGTACGCGGGCTCCGACGAGGCACTCTCGCCGAGACATATAGTCGGGAGGAGCCTCGCCGACAAGGCGACCACAGCGGTGACCTCGGAGCTCGGAGAGAGCATAGAGATAGGAGACGACTTCCTCGTGGTCGAGATGCCCGTACACTCCGAGAGTAGTCTGGTAGGTCAGAGGCTCTCGGAGAGCGGAATACGTGAGACGACAGGGGTGAGTCTGATAGGAGCGTGGGTAAACGGCAGCTTCCTCCACTCGCCGTCACACGACACACGTATAGACAGTAACACAGTCCTCCTCGTCGCGGGAACCGAGGACGAGCTGAAACACCTCCGAAAGATCACTCTCGCGGAGGCGAGACGCCACAGACGGACGAGGGAGAACGTCGTGATAGCGGGTCTCGGCGAGGTGGGCTCGACAGTGAGGAGGTACGCCGAGGAGTCGGGTATCGACACCACGGTCATAGACGTCAACGACGGAGAGAACGTCGACGTAGTAGGCGACGCCGCCGACGAGGAGGCTCTGAGAGAGGCGGGAATAGAGGACGCCGCGGCTCTGATAGTCGCACTTCCCGACGACACCTCGGCGATATTCACGACCCTCATAGCACGAGAGATAAACCCCGACGTGGAGATAATAGTCCGAGCCAACAGGTCGGAGAGCCAGACGAAGCTCTACAGGTCGGGTGCCGACTACGTCCTCGCCCTGCCGACCGTGAGTGGTAGAGTGGTTGCACTCGACATAATCGGCGAGGAGATAATGTCTCCCGGAAAACAGATAAAGATAGTACGTACAGAGGCTCCGAGGCTCGAAGGAAAGACTCTCGAAGACGCACACGTCGGAAGGAAGACGGGATGTACCGTCGTGGCTATAGACAGGAACGGCGAGGTAATGACGAGGGTTCAGCCCGACACACGTATACAGGAGGACGACAGGCTGATAGTAGCGGGGTCCGACGAGAACATAAACAGCTTCAGAGAGGAGTTCGACGGTAGGTAGTTATACTTTCTTGTCTTCAGCTGTCGACCTTTCCGAGACGGACATGTTCGCCGTCGTGTCTCTCTCTCAGCTTCTCGACGTACTCCTCGTACTCCTCGAGACGCTCCCTGAGATGGCGGTTTTCGAGTTCGAGACGTTCGTTCTCCCTCAGAACCTCCTTCGAGACCTTGACCTTAGGCGGGAAGTCGTCGTCGACCTCCTCGATTACGGAGTCGTCGGGAACCACAGACACGTCACCGTCGTGGCTCACGAGGCTGTCGACGTACTGACGGAATATGTCGGAGAGAGTAGTATCGCGCCTCTCGGAGATCTCAGAGAGAGTCTCGAAGGTCTCCTCAGAGACGCGGAAGGAGACCGTCTTGTCCTTGTTCGATGCCATACGCCGTATAACAACGCCTCCAACTTAAACCTAGTCGAGGTCGCGCGCGATCTCCTCGGCGAAGTAGGTTATTATGAGGTCGGCGCCCGCCCTCTTTATCGATAAGAGCGACTCGTGAGCGGTCTCACGCGCGTCGAGCCAGCCGTTTTGATCCGCAGCCTTGAGCATCGCGTACTCCCCCGAGACGTTGTAAGCAGCGACGGGGAGGTCGAAGCTGTCTCTCACGTCTGAGACTACGTCCAAGTAGGGGAGAGCGGGCTTTACCATCAGCATGTCGGCACCCTCCTCGACGTCAAGGCTCGCCTCCTCGGCTGCGACACGTGAGTTGGCGGGGTTCATCTGGTAGTCGCGCCTGTGACCGAAGTCAGGTGCCGAGTCGGCGGCGTCACGGAAGGGTCCGTAGAAGGAGCTAGCGTACTTGACTGCGTACGAAAGTATGCCGACGTTCTCGTAGCCCGCGTCGTCAAGTCCCTGACGTATCTCACCTACCATTCCGTCGGTCATGCTACTCGGCGCGACTATGTCGGCTCCCGCCTCGGCGTGTGAGACAGCGATTCTCGACAGGTAGGGAAGAGTGGCGTCGTTGTCGACCGTCTCCTCCTCATCGATCACCCCGCAGTGTCCGTGGTGTGTGTACTCGCACATACAGACATCTGTCACCACGAGAAGGTCGGTCTCGTCCTTGACACGTCTCACCGCCTCCTGTACGACTCCGTCTTCTGCGTAAGCACGCGATCCCTCGGCGTCCTTCGACTCGGGGACACCGAAGAGTATCACAGCGGGTATGCCGAGTTCGTCTATCTCACGTGCCTTCTCCCGGACGTCGTCGAGGGAATGACGGTATACTCCGGGCATCGAGGGTATCTCGAAGGGCTCGTCAGTCGTCGCGTCAACGAAGAGGGGAGCCACGAGGTCGTCCGCCGAGACCGAGTTCTCGGCTACCATCTCTCGTACTCCGTCGCGTCTCAGCCTTCTCATACGTCGGGTGGGGAAGCCTGCCATACACTGAGTAGACGTGTCGGAACCAAATTAATGACGGTAACAGTAAGGTTAACTCCGAAGACGCGGAACTCCGTACCATGACAGACCGAGACAGTGGGAGGACTACAAGCATAGACGAAGCCGTCGAGGAAGAAGGCTGTGACGCCTACCTCCGCACCGACTCGTCGGACGACAGCGACATGTACTACGTCTCGGGGTTCGAGGCACCCGATCCCTTCAGCCTTCTGAGGACGCAAGACGAAACCGTTCTACTCGTCTCACCCTTAGAGTACAGCCGTGCTAAGAAGGAGTCACTCGCCGACGAGGTGAGGTCGACAGCCGAGTACACCACAGGGGACATAAGAGGGAGCGAGGACGCCGAGATAGAGGTCGCGGCGTCGTTCCTCGAAGAGTACGGCGTCGAGTCGGTATGTGTACCGCGTGACTTCTTCCTCTACACAGCCGAGGCTCTCCGTGAGAGGGGATTCGAGGTCACCGCGGTGGACGACGGGATAGAGGGGACGAGGGCGGTAAAGACCGACGAGGAGATCCGGAAGATAAAGGCGGCACAGAGGGCGAACGAGAACGCGATGGAGGTCGCCGAGAGACTCCTGAGGGAAGCCGAGGTCAAGGACGGAAGGCTCGTTCACGAAGAAGAGGCTCTGACCTCTGAGAGGCTGAGGACAGAGATAGAGGTCGACCTCATAAGGGCGAGATGTGACCTCGACGAGTCGATAGTCGCCTCGGGGAGCGAGACAGCCGACCCGCATTCGAGGGGTTCGGGGGCTATAGAGGCGGGTGAGCCCGTGATAGTCGACATATTCCCGAGACGTCTCAAGTACCACGCCGACATGACGAGGACATTTGTCAAGGGCGAGCCGACCGACGAGGTACGCGAGATGTACGAGGCGACTGTGAGAGCACAGGAGGCGGCGTTCGACGTACTCGACGAGGGCGCAGGGGTGACAGGAGAGGAGGTACACGACGCAGTCTGTGACTCGTACGAGGAGGTGGGTTACGACACCGAGAGACAGGGTGCTGAGGAGGGATTCATACATTCGACGGGACACGGCGTCGGACTCGACATACACGAGATGCCGCGCCTGTCGTCGGGAGGGGGCGAGCTGGAGGCGGGACACGTCGTCTCTGTCGAGCCGGGACTCTACTACCAGGACGTCGGAGGCGTAAGGGTCGAGGATCTCGTCGTCGTGAGAGACGGCGGCTACGACAACCTCACCGAGTACGAGAAAGGCATCGAGAATCTATCTGTCTAAAACCACCCAAAGTTACTTGATTCGTCTCTGGGTAACTCGGTTCTATGACTCCCAAGGATATCAGAAGCTGGCTGTCCGAACACAGGATCGCCGCCGTCTCAGTCTTAGTCTCAGTTATTCTCGTCGTGGCTCTGGTGCTCGGAGCCGTTTCGACAGTCCTCTTCGGATTCGGATTCGGGATGACCGGAGGGAGTTCGTCACAACAGACGGGGTTTGGAGGTGCTCCTGAGACGGTAGGGGTGGGTGAGGACACGGGAGCGGGGTCGGGCGCGGGCGAGTACGTCGAGGTACAGGAGGCGGAGATGAGCATCGAGTCGGAGAGCTTGGACGAAGATGTCTCGAGGCTGAGAGACCTCACACAGGAGTCGGGAGGATACGTCGAGGAGAGCTCACGGAGACAGTCGAATCTCTATCTTACCGCGCGTATGACAGCGAGGGTGCCGTCTGAGAACTTCGAGGAGTTCGTCAAAAGTACGAGAGACGAGTTCGATGTCGAGAGCTACGAGGTCAGGAGTTACAGGCTCTCGATTGAGAGGGAAACGACAGAGCTCGACATACTCAACCAGACGCTTCGGGAGTACGAGGCAACGCGGTCGGAGATCGCCGAGATGAACGCGTCCGCGGAGAAGCTCGATCTTCTGATGGAGGTCACCGAGAAGGAGCTCGAAGTCAAGGAGAAGATGAGTAGATACAGGACGGAACTCGCACAGAAACGCCAGAGGAGCGAGTACGCCACGGTGAGGATAGAGGTGAGGGAGAGGAGACAGCCCGAGATAGTCCCCGACAACATCGGCGACAGGTTCAGAAACGAGGTGCGGCAGATGATAGAGACAGTCGTCAACATACTCATAACGACTGTCACGGGAGGTGTCGTCGTCTTCTTCAGAGCGATCCAGTACCTCATCTACCTCGTCGTAGTCGCGGTTCCCGTCTTCGTGGCTTACAAGCTAGGGAGATGGATGTACGGCAGACTGTCAGAAAGAGGATAAGGATGGGTATCCGGGTCTAACTCATCTGAGTCGGTATCTCTCTTCCACGGAGACACCCAACCTTCAGATTTTTATCTGACAAAGACGTATCTCCGCCAGTGACTCTCAAAGAGATAGACGTAGGCGGCGAAAAACGGCGTGTTCTCGTGACGGGTTTCAGGTACGGCATAGACGACCTTCTCGAAGACGCCGAGGAGCTACTGGGCTCCGAGGTCGGGTTCGTCGAGTTCGTCGAAGCTGTCGTAGCCGAGACGTCGAGGGCGGGTGCCGACATCGATGTGGACGTAACTGCCAACGGCGACGTCTACACCGTCGAGGCGTCAGTAGAAGGATCTGTCTACTCGTCGGAGTCTTCGTCAGAGGCGGAGGCTTTCGACGCCGTGGTGAGAGGGTTTGAGGAGAACGGAATGGCTTGGAAGCCGAGGTACGACGGCGTCCTGGCTCTCAACGAGTACCTCAGGCAGAGAGGGTACGCCGTCGAGGGTGGCTGGGAGGTCGACGGCGACACGGCGTACGCTGTCGTCGAGAAGTCGGAGAAGACACGTGACGAGCTTCCGTACGAACAGTGGGACTGGAGACTCGGATACAACGACAACCCGATGGCGTCGGAAGAGGTCGAAAACTTGACACGGACACCCGTTGAGACTCCCGAGGGCGAGTTCTGGGTTGCTACGTCTTCGTCACCACGGTTTTCAGAAGAAACGGAAGCAGAGGCAGAGAGAAAGACCAAGACGGAGTTCGACGGAGTAGAGATATACGAGCGCAAGCTCAATCTAACGGGTGACTCGCTCGACCTCGAACTCGTCTTCTTCTCGGTTCACGAGCCCAACGAGGACGTCCCCGTCGAATCGGAGTACGATCCCGATGAGACCTCCGAACTCCGCATCGAGGCGGGAGAGACTGTGATACTCGTCTTCCCCGACGGCGAGATAGTCGGCCTGGGCAACTCGGAGAGATCTGAGGAGTACGTTGAGAAGCTCGGAGAGATGGTCATCGAAGTCTGTGAGGTCGACGAGGAAGTCTCTGTATCGGGATCAGTGGAGGACGCGAGACACGTCAGGATACGACCGAGATAGAGGCAAAGTAAAATGAGTGACACAGACAGAGACTGTCCCCGTTGTGGGGGCGACCTCGTCGAGTACGTCCTTGATTCCGACGGAAGACAGTCGTACGTCTGTGAGAGATGCGGATACGTAGGCATCGAGACCCAACATGAGTCCGAACTCGTCGAGTCCGAGTCGTGGAACGAAGCTCTGAGGAGATTCAGAGAAGAAGAAGGAGAGGAAGATGAAAGGGCATCGGAGAAAGCGAGAGACACCAGCAACGATGAGGGATAACGGAGACACAGATAGAGACACAGACGGAAGCCGAAACGAGAGAATAGCCGTGCTCGCCCACGGCGGATTCCCAGATGGCGCGAAGACAGCCGTCGGTCTGGTACGTTACTCCGACTCCGAGGTGGTGGCTGTCCTCGACCGCGAGAAAGTAGGCAAGACCCATCTCGACGTCAATGTCTACGGGTCGACCCGAGATGTACTCGAAGACCACGGGATCGACGCTCTCTACATAGGCATAGCACCCATAGGCGGCGGCTTCGACGAGACGTGGCGACCCGACGTACGTACCGCACTCGAAAACGGAGTCGACGTCGTCTCTGGTCTCCATTACTTCCTGAGTGAGGACGACGAGTTCTCGCGTCTCGCCGACGAGAACGACGCCGAGATAGAAGACGTCAGGAAGACGGAGTTCGAGGCTGTCGCCGAGGGCGTCGCGGGAGAGGTCGAGGCTCACGTAGTCCTCACCGTCGGAACAGACTGTTCGACAGGAAAGATGACGACTGCGGTCGAGTTAGTCGAGGAGGCGCGCGAGAGGGGATACGACGCCGAGTTCGCACCTACGGGACAGACGGGAATCATGATAGAGGGCGACGGACATCCCATCGACCGCGTAGTAAGTGACTTCGCGGCGGGAGCCGTCGAGGAGACTGTCGTCGAGAGGGGCAACTCGGACTTCGTCTTCGTCGAGGGTCAGGGAAGCATACTTCATCCCGCCTACTCGGGAGTGACTGCTTCGATACTACACGGCTCGATGCCCGACTCTCTCGTGCTGTGCCACGAGGCGGGGAGACAGAGAGTAAAGGGCTATGAGAACTTCGAGATAGCCGATCTCGGGGAGGTCGCCGAGACCTACGAGAAGGTAGCCCTTACGGGAACCATCGACGCAGTCTCCCTCAACACGTCGGGTCTGGGAGAGGAGGAAGCCGAACGCGCCATAGAGGAGGCGAGCGAAACTGCGCCTGCGTCGGACGTCGTGAGACACGGTCCCGGTGAGATACTCGACGTCTTAGAGGAAGAGACCGGGTGAGAGACGAGTAGACGGATACGGAAGCTACTTAACTCGTCCGTCGAACCTTGAGTTATGAAGCTACTGCTGATACATTCGGACTACATCGAGTACGAGGCGAAACAGGAGACTCCTGTCGCCGAGGACGAGTCCGAGATAGAGCCCGAGGGACGTCTCGACGAGGCTCTCACGGCGTTCATAGCCGTCGAGTCGGGCGACTCCGAGGACATAGACAGCGTGATCGAACAGGCGGAGGACGAGATACGTGACGTAGCCGACGAGCTCGAAGTCGAGAACGTGATGGTCTATCCCTACGCGCATCTTTCGGGCGACCTCGGTGATCCCGATACAGCCGTCGAGGTTCTCAGACGTATCGAGGAAGGTCTCGCCGATGTAGGCTACGAGGTCAAGAGAGCGCCCTTCGGCTGGTACAAGGCGTTCGAGATATCGTGTAAGGGACATCCGATGTCGGAGCTCTCACGTGAGATAGAGCCCACTGAGATAGAGCCCGAGTCCGAAGCCGAAGGCGACGAAGAGGAAGAGGAAGAAGAAGAGGAGAGCGACTTCGTCGTACTGACTCCCGAGGGCGAAGAACACGACCCCGTCGGGTTCAAGTCGATGTCAGAAGCGTCCGACGAGATGGTGAGCCTCATAGAGGACGAGGTCGAGGGGATCGAGGCGGGAGCCGGAGAGGAGCCACCCCACGTCGAGACTATGAAACAGAAGGAGTACGTCGACTACGACGAACTCAGCGACCCCGGGAACCTGAGATGGTACCCGAAGGGAAAATGTGTCCGTGACTCGCTGATAGAGTACGTCAACGACCTCGTCGTCGACTACGGCGGAATGCCCGTCGAGACGCCGATCATGTACGACCTCGGCTCCGACTGTATAAGCGAACACTCCGAGAAGTTCGGCGAGCGTCAGTACAGGTTCGAGTCGGGGAGTAGGAAGATGATGCTGAGGTTCGCGGCGTGTTTCGGTCAGTTCTCGATAATGAGGGACATGCATATCACCTCGAACGACCTGCCTCTCCGTATATACGAGATGTCGACCTACTCGTTCCGCCGCGAACAGAGAGGCGAACTCACGGGACTCAAACGTCTCCGTGCCTTCACGATGCCCGACATGCACACGGCGTGTGGCGACATCGAGGAGGCACAGGACGAGTTCGCGAAACAGGCTCTCCTCGGCTTCGAGACTGGCGACGACCTAGGTCTCGACTACGTCGGCGTCCTGAGAGCGACGAGGGAGTACTACGACGAACACCACGACTGGGTGGAGGGACTCGTAGACGAGATAGGAGAGCCCGTCTTAGTCGAGATAATACCCGCGAGGAAACATTACTGGAGTGTCAAGATCGACCTCGCGGCGATAGACTCTCTCGGACGTCCGATGGAGAACCCGACGGTACAGATAGACGTCGAGTCCGCCGACAGGTTCGACATAGAGTACTACGACGAGAACGAGGAGAAGGAGCCGATACTCCTCCATTACAGTCCTACGGGAAGCATCGAACGCGCCTTCGGTGCCATACTCGAAAACGCCGACGGGCTCGAAACCCCACGTATGCCCGTCTGGCTCTCGCCGACACAGGTGCGTTTCATACCTGTGGGCGAGGAACACACCGAGTACTGTGAGAGCCTCGCCGACGAACTCGACGGCGTACGTGTCGACATAGACGACAGGGACGAGAGCGTCGGAAAGAGGATAAGAACCGCCGAACAGGACTGGGTACCCTACGTCGCAGTAGTCGGAGACAGGGAGATCGAGGGCGAAGAGATCGAGTTCCGCGTCAGAGGGGGCGAGGATAGGGAGATGACTGTCGAGGAACTCAGAGACGAGATAGACGAGAAGATCGGAGAGATGCCGAGGAAGAGCCTCTACACGCCGCGGCTACTCTCGAACAACCCGAGGTTTGTGGGCTAGTCGACGTCTATCCCCGTACCGGTGTCTTCGTCGTAATCGTCTTCATTCTCATTCTCCTGGCTATCGGCGTCGCCACCGTCGTTACTGTCGCCGTCTCGGTCGGCGTCGTCACTATCGTTTCTTTCTCCGTCTTCGTGTCTCATATCGGGTATCAGGTCGTACTCTTGGTTGGCGTCGCCTAAGACGAGTAGAGCGTAGTAACGCAGGTAGGTCTCGACGGGGACACGTATAAGACCGTAGACGACGAGGGACGCGACGAGGAATACGACTCCCAGAACCGCGAGTATAGCCATGCCGGCGACTCCGAGGTCGAGCGCGAGGACGGGCACTCCGACTACGGCGAGCGGCACGAGTATGAGACCTGCCGCGAGGAGCATGAGTATAGCCACCCCTATTCCGAGACCCAGACTGAGGAGCCATCTCGCTACGACGTAGACGCCGTACTGCTTCCACTCCGACTTGAGAGTAGACCAGATGTTCCGCCATCCCTGTATCACGCCGACGTCGTCGGCTATCATCACGGGAACGACGGCGTCACGGAGGAGTATACGGATGACTCCCGTCACGAGAGAGCCGACGAGGAAGAAGGGTATGAGGAGGAGTATCCCCGCGAGTCCGACGGCTCCCACCAAGAAGAAAGACGCGATTACGGCTATGAAGGGAAGCAGGAAGATCAGCGAGAGACCGAAACGGAAGCCGAAGAGACGGAG
Organism: Candidatus Afararchaeum irisae; assembly: GCA_034190545.1. Lineage (NCBI taxonomy): Archaea > Methanobacteriati > Methanobacteriota > Halobacteria > Halorutilales > Halorutilaceae > Afararchaeum (SeqCode) > Afararchaeum irisae (SeqCode). Next base: position 65,465 of record JAXIOF010000016.1, read on the forward strand.
ACCCTTTCCGAGACGGTCGGAGAAGTACTCCTTGAGTCTGACCTCTCGCCTCACGACCGAGTCGTAGAAGACGAACTCCATCACTCCGCCTATGACACCGAAGAAGAGTACAATCCCGAGTATAAGCGCGACAACCGCTATTATTATCGGGGTCAAGTCGGCGAACTCTCCCGTAGGAAGACCGCCGCCGGTTCCGACACCGGGCGAGGTGCCTTCGGACGGGAAACTCGACGTGTTGGGAGTCGAGAAGCCGCCTCCACCTCCGACGAAGAAGGCTACGAGCGCGAGCTTGAGCCACTTCGTGAGGTCGAACGGCAGTAGGAACTCCTCCGCGGCGTCGAGGGCGTCATCGAGGTTGGATAAGGCGTACCAGGACATCGTCCTCAGTATATAAGAAGGAGTCATAAAGCATTTTTGTGGCAGAAGCCACCTCATAAATAAAATCCAGATGAGAGACTCGACACGTTTCAAGCTGTTCTACTTCGTCTACTTCGTCTCGTTTAGCGGGTTTGCTACCTTCCGGAACGTCTTCTTAGAGGAGACGGGTCTCACGGGGTTCGAGATGGGGGTAATAGGTGCTCTTCCGCCGGTGGTCGGCTTAGTCTCACAGCCCTTCTGGGGTGTAATCGCCGACTGGAAGGGCGCGAGAAGGGAGATTCTGATGGTGGCTTCGGCTATGACGGGTGCTCTCGTCCTCGTCTACCCCCTCGCCGACTCTCTGCCGAACGCGTTCGTCGTTATAAGCGTCGGCACGGCTTTCTACGCCTTCTTCCGCGCTCCGATAGTCCCTATAGCCGACTCGTCGGTTCTCGACTCGGGTCTCGAATACGGACAGGTCAGGGCGTACGGAAGCGTGGCGTTCGGAGTCGGGAGTCTGATACTCGGAGGCGTCATACCCCGTCTCGGCTCGTCAGTGATCTTCTACGTCTACTTCGTCGGCATGGCTCTTCTCGTCGTAGTCGGAAAGGGTCTCCCAACGAACGACGGAAGCCGTCTCGCGGATGTAAGTTCAGATGCTCTGCGTCTCGTGAGAAAGACCGACTTCGCCGCACTCCTTCTGACCTCTTTCCTGATAGGCGTCGTACTCCTCTCGGGAAACAGCTTCTTCTCCGTCTACATGAGAGCGATAGGCGCGGGCGACTTCTTAACGGGGGTCTCGTGGCTGATAACCACCGTCGTAGAGGCGGGAGTCTTCGTCTACGCTCTCCGGTTCGGTCTCGCCTACAGGTACTTCCTCGTGATAGGTGCTCTCGCCTACGCCGCGAAGTACGCAGTCTACGGCTTCACCGACGCAGTTCCCGCAATCCTCCTCGCACAGATTCTCTCGGGGTTCAGCTTCGCGTCGTTCTACCTCGCCGCGGTAAACCTCGCTGACAGGCTGTCTCCCGAGACGCTCCAGTCGACCGGGCAGACACTCCTCTGGGCGTCGGTCTTCGGACTCGGAGCGAGCGTCGGACAGGTCTTCGCGGGGACACTCTTCGACGCCGTAGGAGTGCAGGATATGTTCGTCTACCTATCGGGAGTGAGCCTCGTAGCCGCGGCGTCAGGTCTCCTGGTGAGCGTGAGCGCGGGGACAGGGACGGAAGAAGAGAAGACGTGATGTGACGTATCAGAGCGACGGTGTAATTAGTCACGAACCGGTATAGCCGATAAATAACATGAGCAAAGACGACACATCACAGGTCGGAACCCCCGACTACCACATGGAGAACCACACAGCGTGCCAGACGTGTGGCTGGACGAAGAACGCGATAAAGGGCGAAGGTAAGTGTTACAAGCACGCCTTCTACGGGATCGAGTCCCACCGGTGTATACAGATGACACCCGTCGTGACGTGTAACGAGAGATGCGTCTTCTGCTGGCGCGACCACGAGGGACACTCGTACGAGGTCGAGGCGGAGTGGGACGACCCCGAGGCAGTCGCCGACGCGAGCATCGATCTCCAGAGGAAACTCCTCGGGGGGTACAAGGGCAATGGCGACGTCTCAGACGAGACCTTCGACGAGGCGATGAACCCGAGACACGTCGCCATATCGCTTGACGGCGAGCCTACTCTCTACCCCTATCTCCCTGAGCTCATCGACGAGTTCCACGACCGGGGTATCACGACCTTCCTCGTCTCGAACGGCACCAATCCCGAGATGATAGAGAGATGTGAGCCGACACAGACCTACATCAGCGTCGACGCCGCCGACGAGGAGACATTCGACGAGGTAGTACGTCCCGTCGAGGACGACGCGTGGGAGAAGCTGCACGAGACACTCGACGTACTCTCGGAGAAGGACGGACGGACGGTGATACGTACCACGGTCATAGGAGGAGTCAACGACGACGCTGAGGGGTATGCCGAGATCTTCGAGAAGGCATCACCCGACTACGTCGAACTCAAGGGCTACATGCACGTCGGACACTCGCGAGACAGGGTCAACAGGGAGGCTATGCCCGAACACTCCGAGGTCAAGGAGTTCGCGCGCGAGGTTCAGGAGAGAATGGAAGGATACGACGTACTCAAGGAGGTTCCGAGGTCGAACGTCGTACTCCTCGCGCGCGACGAGGACACCTGGGTCGAGAAGCTAAAGAAGGGATCGGAGTTCTGGGAAGAAGAGTAGAGTGAGTTTATCCGTTGTAGATCGCCGTCTCTCCGTCGTAGACAGCACACGCCGCGACGGGATGTTCGTAGTCGAGACCGTACGCCTTCTCGGCGGCATCGTCGGCGTCATCGGCTGAGAACTCCAGAGTCGTCGGCTTCTGTTCCTCGTATGTAGCGACGAGTGTGGGCTCTTCGACCTTCTCAACGACGAGCGAGTCCTTGGTTACTATTCCTATGTAAGAGTCGGCGTCGTCACCCACCACACCTGCGACACGCGGTGTGTCGTAGTCGTCCTTCTCGAAGTCGAGAGACAGGAGCGCGAGCGAGAGGGCGTCCCTTGCGGGGTATCCCATCCCGATCTTCTCGGCTATCGGGTCGACGTGTGTCCCGTTTCCTATCACCGTCGAGTTCTCGGTCTTCCTGAGACAGTTGTACGAGACATAAGGGTTGTCGTAGTTATCCTCGGGGACGACAGAGAGACCGTCGACGTCCTCGGACTCCCTTACTAAGCGGTCGGGGAAAGACCTCGAAGAGACTCGGTATGCTCCGAACTCAGGCGCGACTATCACGAAACGTCCTATGTACATACTCTGAGTTGGGGGAGAGCGTCTAAACCTTCTGCGATATTTGTGAGAATGAGAAGCTTAACCACGTCTGATGTCCTAGGAAGGTTAGATGTTCGAGTTCGTCCACGTCGCTCCCGAGGCTCCCACGACTCTCGAAAGGATGGCTCTCACTGCCGACTGTGCGGGCTACTCTTCGGTAGTCGTGAGGAACCACTCCGACTCCCTCCCCGACGACGTGAGTCCGAACGTGAGTTCCGACGTAGACGTAGACGTGTATAAGGGAGTCGAGATACGCGCCGAGACACCCGACGAGCTACACGGCTACCTCGGTGGCTACGCGGGCGACGAGTACGACTGTGTCTGTGTCCACGGCGGCGATGAGGCGATAAACAGAGCCGCAGTGGCTTCGGAAAGGGTGGATCTCCTGTGCCACCCACACGAGGGAAGACACAGGGGTTTCAACCACGTCTTAGTGAAGCAAGCCGCCGAGAACGACGTCGCTCTTGAGTTCAGCCTTCGGAACGTCTTGAGGGAGTCGGGAGGACGGCGTGTCCACGAACTCAGGGACATGAAGCTCCTCCTCAAGCTCGTCAGAAAGTACTCCGCACCCTTCGTCGTCTCAGTCGACCCCTTATCACACCTCGAAGTCAGGGGCGCGCGCGAAGTCGAAGCTCTGTGTGAGATGATAGGATTCGAGAAAGACGAGATACGCGAGGGTACCGTTGAGACTCCGAGGGGGATAGTCGAGGACAAGGAAGACGAGGTGGTCGAGGTTCTATGAAGCATCTCCCGAAGTCGCTCGAACCCAGACACAGATACGTCTTCTTCGAGGTCGAAACAGTTCCCAACTCAGGGAAAGTCGACGAGAAGAGTCTTGAGAGACAGATCTGGTTCGAGTCACAGAACCTCTTCGGCGACATAGTATCGAGCGAGGCGCGCGCCGAGCTGATCGAGTACGACCCGCCCGTCGGCGTCGTGAGATGCGCACACGACAGAGTCGACGAGATCCGTAGCGCACTCGCGTGTGTGACGTCTGTCGGAGGAGAGGACGTCGGAGTGAGGGTCTTAGGACTGAGCGGAACCCTCAACTCTGGCAGAGAGAAGTTCTCGAAGCCCGACTGGGAGAGGGTCGAAGTCGAAGACGACGGCGTCACTAGAGACGCGTGGAAGAGCCGAGACCGTCTCGACGTCGAAGCCGAGGAGACCGACGAAGAGGGCACAGTATTTATAGGTGCCACCGTACATGATTTTAAGTAAGACAAACAGGAAGTGATCTTAACTTGCAACCAAACTCACAGCAGCAGGCATACGACAGAGGTATAACTATATTCAGCCCCGACGGGCGTCTCTACCAGGTCGAGTACGCACGTGAGGCGGTCAAGAGAGGAACCGCGAGCGTCGGAGTCGCAGTACCCGAGGGTGTCGTTCTCGCGGCGTTCAAACGCGTAGGGTCGTCTCTGATGGAGTCGGAGACTATAGAGAAGATCTTCAAGATAGACTCACACATCGGAGCGGCGAGCGCGGGACACGTCACCGACGCACGTAAGCTCATAGACAAGCTACGTGAGGAGTCACAGGTCAACAGGGCGTCTTACAAGGAGCCGATAGGTGTCGAGACAGCGGTTCGTCATCTCTCCGACGAGATACAGGAGTTCACACAGCGCGGTGGCGTGCGTCCCTTCGGTGTCGCCCTGATAGCCGGAGGCATAGAGGACGGCGAGCCGCGTGTCTTCGAGACCGACCCGAGCGGAAGCTTCTATGAGTGGAAGGCGACAGCGATAGGCTCCGACTCGAACGACATCATAGACTACCTAGAGGAGACCTACGAAGACGACATGAGTCTCGACGACGCGGTAGGCTTAGCACTCGACGCCGCCGCTGAGTCGAGACCCGACGACGAGGAGACCAAGGTCGAGAACTTCGAGGTCGCAGTGATAGAGACAGAGACCGAGAACTACACCGAACTCTCGAACGACGAGATAAGCGAGCACCTGTAAGAATGATCTCCCTCGACGAAGCCGTCACGGTGCGTTACGAGTCACACGGCGAGCGTTTCGAGGTTCTCGTAGACCCCGACGCCGCGCTCTCTATAAAGAGAGGCGAGTTCGACGGCGATCTGGAAGACGTCATAGCCGTCGAGGACGTCTTCGAGAACGCCTCGCGCGGCGACCGTCCCCCCGAGGAGGCTCTCGAAGAGGTATTCGGGACGACCGATCCCCTCGATATAATTCCCGAGGTCGTGAGACAGGGAGAGATACAGATCACGGCGGAGCAGCGCGAACAGATGAAGCAGGACAAGAGGAAACAGATAATCAACACGATAGCGAGAAACGCTATCAATCCTCAGGAGAAGAACACACCTCATCCGCCCGACAGGATAGACAGGGCTCTCGACCAGGCGGGCTTCGACGTCGACCCGATGGAGCCCGCGTCGTCACAGGTCGACGAGGCGGTCGACGCCCTGCGTCCCGTGATTCCGATACGTTTCGAGGAGATCACAGTAGCGACTAGGATTCCGGCGGAGTACGCGGGCGCGGCACAGGGTCAGCTTAGAGAGTTCGGTGACCTGAAGGACGAGGAGTGGCGTTCCGACGGTTCTTGGATAGCAGTAGTCGAGTTCCCCGCTGGTATGCAGAACGACTTCTACGACCTTGTCAACAAGATAACCGACGGAAACGCCGAGACAGAGGTCGTCGAGAAGGGCGACCTCTGAGACGGAGACCACGGTAACCTTTGTCTAGGGGGGCTAGAACCGTTGTCTTTATATTAACGAGAACGTACTCTACTAACACGTTTGAATGCAGGGGCGTGTGCCCCGAGTCCGTTCGACGGGCGACGTATAGAAAGCAAGCAAGTCAGCCAAAAACAAAGTAGAGTCGGGATGGCCGAGTGGTTAAGGCGCAGGATTGCTAATCCTGTGGCGTTCTCGCCGCGGGGGTTCGAATCCCTCTCCCGACGTCGAAAAGCGCTGAAGACAACAAAGAAACAACACAACTCAACGTAACACAACACAACATGAGTGCTGAGGAAGACCAAGAACAAGAAGACGACGACATCCAGTACTTCGTACGTGTCGGGACGACCGACCTCGACGGTACAAAGAGCGTCGAGACCGCCCTCTTAGAGATGGACGGAGTCGGCAGAAGAGCCGCGAAGGCGGTAGCACGTGAGATAGACGTCGACCCGAGAAGCGTTCTGGGTAAGCTCGAAGACGACGAGATAGAGGCGGTCAAGGAGGCAGTCCAGAACTTCGACGAGATAGTTCCCGACTGGATGCTCAACCGTGAGAAAGACCGTTACACGGGAGAGGACAGACACGTAGTCGGAAGCGACCTTGAGATAATACGTGAGAACGACATAAGCAGGATGCAGAAGATCGAGTCGTACAAGGGAATCCGTCACAGACAGGGCAGGAAGGTGCGTGGACAGCGCACGAAGTCGACGGGACGTACCGGCGGCGAGGTCGAGGTCAAGGTCTCCGAACTTCAGGAAGAAGCAGCCGAGGGGGGTGAGGAGTAATGGGATACCCTGGTAAGAACACGAAGGAGTACGAGACGCCCAACCATCCGTTCCAGGGCGAGAGGATAAGTGACGAACACAGGCTCGTCGACGAGTACGGTCTCAAGAACAAGAGAGAGCTCTGGGACGCCCAGTCGGAGCTCCGTGACCACAGACGTGAGGCAAGACGTATACTCGGAGAGACCGCCGAGGGCACTGCGTCACAGCAGGTCGAGACCGCACGTGACCAGCTCGTCGAGAGGCTCCGCAGAATCGGAATCCTGAGGTCGGAGGGCGACGTCGACGACATACTCGGACTCGATGTCACCGACATACTCGAAAGACGTCTCCAGACACAGGTTCACAGGAAGGGTCTCGCCAACACCATAGACCAGGCGAGACAGTTCATCGCCCACGGACACATAGCGATAGACGGAAAGAGAGTCACGATACCGAGCTACAAGGTAGAGATAGACGAGGAGGCGGAGATAGAGTTCTACGGCAACTCGCCTCTATCCGACGGCCTACATCCCGAAAGAGCGGGTGAACAAGAATGAGCGAATCAGAGGAACACAACGGATCGAGATGGGGAGTCGCACATATACACGCGAGCATGAACAACAGCATCATCACGCTCACAGACGTGACTGGTGCTGAGACGCTCGCTAAAAGCAGCGGAGGCTCAGTCGTAAAGCAGAGCCGCAACGAGTCGACGCCCTACGCCGCGATGCAGATGGCTGAGGAGGTCGCAAACGCCGCACAGGAGAAGGGGATAGAGGGCGTCCACGTCCGTATACGTGCCCCCGGTGGCAACATGAACACCAACCCCGGACCCGGAGCACAGGCAGCTATAAGGGCACTCGCCCGCGCGGGACTCGAGATAGGACGTATAGAGGACGTCACACCGATACCCCACGACGGCTGTAAGGGTCCCAAGGGAAGACGTGGACTATAACAACACAACATAACAACAGCATGGAGACGGAGTACATAGAGAAGTCCGACAAGAAGGCGCGTCTCATAGTCAGAGACGTGTCGCCGGCTTTCGCGAACGGAATAAGGCGGGCGATACTCTCCGACGTGCCGACGATGTCGATAGACGACGTCGACATGTACGAAAACACGTCGGTGATGTTCGACGAGATCATATCACTACGTCTCGGACTCGTGCCTCTGACGACCGACCTCGACTCGTACAACCTCCCCGACGAATGTTCGTGCGAGGGAGAGGGCTGTGCCCAGTGTGAGGTCTCGCTCACAGTCGACGTCGAGGCTGACGACGAGGACGTCACAGTCTACTCGTCGGATCTCGAATCCGAGGACCCCGAGGTCGAGCCCGTGACGGGTGGCATTCCGATAATCAAGCTCAAGCCGGGTCAGGCGTTCACCGCCGAGTGCAAGGCGAGACTCGGTAAGGGAACCCAACACGCCAAGAACCAGGGAGGCACCGCGGTGGGATACAGAAACCTCCAGAGGGTCACGGACGATCCGGGTGACGAGGAGATAGTACGCGGTGTCATCGAGGACGACGACGGAGAGCTCGTCGACATGGAGGAGTACGGAAACGACATCACGGAGGCGTTCGGAGACGGCGTAGGTGTCGAGGACGTCTCGAACTCGTATGTATTCCACATAGAGACCGACGGCTCACACAGTGTCGAGGAGATAGTCGAGTACGCCGCCGACTCACTGTCGAGCCGTGCCGACGAGCTTCAGAGTAGTATAGCTCCATAAACAGTTATAATATAATATATGTACAGTGCGGGGGTCGCCAAGTTAGGCCAACGGCGCAGCGTTCAGGGCGCTGTCCCGTAGGGGTTCGCCGGTTCAAATCCGGCTCCCCGCATTCACGCTTAAACACGCAACACAACACAAAAGAGGAAAACATGGAAAAACAGAATCCAAGACTCGTAAGCCTCATAGACGATCTGAGGAGGTACGCACGAGAAGAGGACGCAGGTGTCTGGGAAGAGGTCGCGTCGCGTCTCGAGAAGCCGCGCCGCAGCCACTCCGAGGTCAACCTGGGAAAGATAGAGAGGTACGCCGCCGAGGACGACGACGCGGTAGTAGTTCCGGGTAAGGTTCTCGGAAGCGGTGTTCTCTCGAAGAGCGTAAAGGTCGCAGCCTTCGACTTCTCGTCGTCGGCGCGTGACAAGATAGACAGAGCCGACGGTGACACCGTGCTCCTCGACGAGTACATAGAGGAGAACCCCGAGGGCTCTAACGTAAGGATACTGAGGTGAAACATGAAGGCAGAAGCAGAGTTCAGTCCAGACGAGTGTACGGTCATAGACGGAAAGAACGCGGTTCTCGGAAGACTCGCAAGCACCGTCGCGTCGAGACTCCTAGACGGCGAGAGGGTGGCAGTCGTCAACGCCGAGGAGATAGTCGTCTCGGGAGACACTGACGATACTGTGGAGAGATACAGGAAGAAGACATCGGCGAGGAGCGATCAGGGTCCAGACCATCCCAAGAGACCCGACGGCTTAGCGAGGAGGACGGTCAGGGGAATGGTTCCCCACAAGAAGAAGAGGGGACGTGAGGCGATGTCGAACCTGCGTTTCTACATAGACGTTCCGAGAGAGTACGCCGGAGACGACGTCGAGTTCGAGACCGTAGAGGACGCCGACGCTGAGAACCTCGGTAAGGCGAGGGTCATCAGACTCGGCGAGATAAGCAAGAAGCTTGGTGCTAACGTAACATGGTAGACTCAGACACAGTAAACACATCGGGTAAGAAGAAGACGGCTGTCGCACGCGCGACGGTTAAGGAGGGGAACGGACGCGTTAGAGTCAACTCGGATCCCATAGAGCTATTCGAGCCCGAGAGCGCGCGTCTCAAGATGGAGGAGCCTTTCCGTATCCCTGAGAAAGATCTCAGAGGAAAAGTCGACATAGACATACAGGTTGAGGGCGGTGGCGTCTCAGCACACGCCGACGCAGTCAGGACGGCAATCGCACGTGGACTCGTAGACTGGACCGGAGACGCCGAACTCAGAGACGCCTACATGGAGTTCGACCGGTCTCTCCTCATAAACGACTCTAGACAGAAGGAGGCGAAGAAGTTCGGAGGACCCGGAGCGAGAGCACGTTACCAGAAGTCGTACAGATAGAGAGGTGATAAGCCATGATGATCCCCGTTAGATGTTTCACGTGCGGCAAGCCCGTGTCGGAGCATTACGAGGAGTTCGAGGAGAGGACGTCCGAGGGAGAGGATCCCGAGGAGGTTCTCGACGACCTCGGTGTCGACAGGTACTGCTGCAGAAGGATGCTTGTAAGCCACGAAGACCTCGTCGACGACGTGGCTCCGTACCAGTAAGTAAGCTATGACCGATAGAAAGACAGGCACCACCGGATACACGAGGTACGAAAAGGCGAGGATAATCGGAGCGAGAGCCCTCCAGATATCGAAGGGTGCTCCTCCTCTGATAGAGACGGGGACATCAGACCCTGTTCTCATAGCCGAGACGGAGCTCGAAAACGGTGTGCTTCCGATTACTGTCAGGAGGGGTTCGGCTTGAGCCTGACCTCAACCGAGACCGAGACCACCATAGAAGAGGTCGAGCTCACGAAGATACTCGACTCACGCGGAAATCCGACAGTCGAAGCCGAGGTTACGACCCGGAACGGAGTCGGAAGAGGTGCCGCACCCTCGGGGGCTTCGACGGGAGAGTACGAGGCGGTCGAGCTTCCCGTCGAGGAGGCGGTAGACGAAGCACAGGAAGCCATAGACGAGCTTATAGGAGTCGACGCATCGAACCAGAGAAAGGTCGACTCGGTACTCAAAGAAGTAGACGGAACCGAGAACTTCTCGGGAATAGGAGCCAACTCCGCAGTCGCTATATCGATGGCGACAGCAAAGGCGGCGGCGAACTCGGTCGGAATACCCCTTCACCACAACGTTGGAGGGAGCATGAGGCAGTCGCTTCCGACTCCCCTCGGAAATGTGATAGGCGGGGGAGAGCACGCTCAGGAGGCGACCGACATACAGGAGTTCTTGGTCGCACCTGTCGGAGCACCGTCTTTCGAGGAGGCGGCTTTCACGAACGCTGAGATACATTCTGCGATAGGAGACGTCCTCGAAGAGAGGGGAGTACCAGCAGGAAAGGGTGACGAGGGAGCGTGGGCACCCTCGGTGGACGACTCCGAGGCTTTCGAGATACTCGAAGAGGCTATCGACAGGGTCGACGCCGGCTTCGAGGTTCGTGTGGGACTCGACATCGCGGCGAGCGAGATCTGGGACGAGGACGCAGGAACATACGTCTACTCAGACACCGAGAGGAGTCCCGACGAACAGATAGAGTACGTCGAGTCTCTGATACGTGACCACGACCTCGTCTACGTCGAAGACCCCTTAGAGGAGGACGACTTCGAGGGATTCGCCGATCTGACCCAACGCGTCTCCGAGACGGACGCGCTCGTCTGTGGCGATGACCTCTTCGTGACGAACGTCGAGAGGCTCGAAAGAGGTATCAACGAGGGCGCGGCGAACTCGGTTCTGATAAAGCCGAACCAGATAGGTAGCCTGAGCCTCACGGACGACGCAGTAGAGACCGCTCATAGGAACGGATACGAGACGGTGATGTCCCACAGAAGCGGCGAGACAGAGGACGCGACGATAGCCCATCTCAGCGTAGGAATGGGAACCTCGTTCATAAAGACGGGAACCGTCGGAGGAGAACGCACAGCCAAGCTAAACGAACTCATAAGGATTGAGAAACAGCTCAACTACTAAGATCAAACATGGAGACTGAACAGGAAGACAACGGAGAAACGAACGAAGAGACTAAAGTCGAAGCCGAAGCCGAGGAAGAGACTGGCGTAGAGGACGTAGAGGAAGAAGAGTTCGAGGAGACAGCCGGAGAAACAGAAGAAGACGAGGAAGAAGTCGGCGGAGTCACCGACTCACAGGTAGAGGACATTGAGGAGGGTGAGCTCCTCATACCCGTCGACGACTACCTCGCTGCTGGTGTCCACATAGGTACACAGCAGAAGACGAGCGACATGGAGAGGTTCATCCACCGTGTCAGAGAGGACGGACTCTATGTCATAGACGCGAAGAAGACCGACGACAGGATACGCACCGCGGCGAGCTTCCTCGACAACTACGAGCCGGGTAACATACTCGTGACCTCGTCACGTGAGTACGGACAGCATCCCGCCGAGGTCTTCGCAGACGCCACGGGAGCGAGGGTACGCGCGGGACGTTTCATACCCGGCACGCTCACGAACCCCGACTACGAGGGCTACATAGAGCCCGAGGTCGTCGTCGTCACAGACCCGATTGGCGACTCTCAGGCTGTCAAGGAGGCTGTCACGGTCGGTATCCCCGTCATAGCGATGTGTGATACCAACAACGCCACCAACAACGTCGACCTCGTCATACCCACCAACAACAAGGGACGTAAGGCACTCGCGACAGTCTACTGGCTACTCGCTGACGAGATACTCGGCATGAGGGGAGCCGAGACCGACTACACGCTCGAAGACTTCGAGACAGAGCTGTAGGCGGGAGAGATGGAGACTTCGAGCGCGCCTGGGAAGGTCTTCCTGTTCGGCGAGCACGCCGTAGTCTACGGCGAGCCCGCTGTGGTGTGCGCCATAGACAGACGCGTGACTGTAGCCGCCGAGACGACAGACAACACGAGAGACAGTATACACGCCGACGCCGACACGAACCTTCCTGTGTCGGAGATACAGGCGGAGTACGACGGAGACACGACTTTTCTGACCGGAGAGACTGACGGCTTCGGATACATAGAGACAGCTATAGACAGAGCACGCGAGGAGGTCGGCTCCGACGAGAGACTCGAAATCGAGATAGAGTCGGAGCTTCCGATAGGCGCAGGATTAGGGTCGAGTGCCGCAGTCGTAGTAGCTACCGTAGACGCCGTGACGCGCGAACTCGGTGTCGAACTCGATCCCGGGAGGATAGCCGAGATAGGACACGATGTCGAGAAAGAGGTACAGGGCGCGGCTTCCCCCGCCGACACCTTCACGAGTGCGATGGGAGGTGTGACTTATGTCGAGCCCGACGAGGAGCTCACGAGTCTCGAAGCCGATGAGTTCTCCGACGAACGTCTCGTCGTGGGCTATGACGGAGACAGCGCGCCGACAGGGGAGATGGTAGAGGGCGTCAGACGTCTCAGGGAGGAGAGTGACGTCGCCGCGAGAGTAGTCGAGAGCATAGGCGACCTCACGCGCGAGGGTGTCGACGCTGTAACGAGAGGCGACATCGGAGAGACGGGCGACCTCATGAACCTCAACCACGGCCTCCTAGAGGCACTCGGGGTCGGAAGCTCGTCGCTTTCGAGGATGGTCTGGGCAGCGCGTGACTCGGGAGCCGAGGGAGCGAAGATCACGGGTGCGGGTGGAGGAGGCTGTGTAGTCGCAGTACCCGGAGACGATCCCGAGACTGTGGCTGCAGGCACCGAGATAGAGTCGGAGAGGGTCTTCGAGGTGACAGTCAGCGACGGAGTGAGACGCGAGTGACTGTTCTAAAGATAGGCGGAAGCGTCCTGACGCACAAGTCGGAGGAAGAGAGCCTCGACGACGAGGCGTTCGAGGATGTCGTCGACGCCGTCTCGGAGGCGGACTCCGACATCCATAATCTCATCCTCGTCCACGGCGCGGGGTCGTTCGGACACCCCCAAGCCGAGAGAGGGGGTCTCAAACAGGGAACACACGACGCGCGCGGTGTACACGAGACCCACTCGGCTGTCTCACGTCTCAACTCAAAGCTGGTCGGGTCTCTTATAGAGGGCGGCGTCGACGCCGTCTCTGTACATCCCTTCTCGTGTACCCGCAGAGACGAAAACGGTCTGAGTATGATGACCGACCAGATAGAGAGCCTCTTGGACGAGGGGTTCACACCCGTCCTACACGGCGACTGTACCGTCGAGAAGGGAAGAGGAGTCTCGGTCGTCTCGGGCGACGCCCTCTCAGTCGAGATGGCGCGTGTCTTCGGCGGCAGTCTCGGAATGTGTACGTCGGCGGGCGGAGTACTCGACTCCGACGGGGAAGTAGTCGACAGAGTCACAGACGTCTCCGAGGTCGATGTCTTCGACGACGACGCCACGGACGTCACGGGCGGCATAAGAAACAAGGTCGATGCGATTCTTGGACTCGAATCCGGAGGCTACGTCTTCGGACGTCACGAACTACGCGGTTTTTTATCCGGTGGGGACGTTGGAACATTAATAAAGAGATCAGAATGACACCCGGAGCTTCAGAGAGAAAGGACGACCACATACGTATAGTAAACGAGGAGGACGTCGAGACGTCGGGGACGGGATTCGGAGAGGTCGACCTCGTACATGAGGCAGTTCCCGAAGTCGACCTCGGCGACGTAGACACATCGGTCGAGTTCTTAGGACACGACCTCGACTCGCCCGTCTTCATAGAGAGCATGACGGGAGGGCATCCGAGCGCGACGGAGATAAACAGATCCCTCGCACACGCCGCTCAGGAAGCCGGAGTCGCGATGGGTGTCGGAAGTCAGAGGGCAGGGCTCGAAGATGAGAGTCAGAGAGAGTCGTTCGAGGTCGTGAGGGACGCCGCTCCCGATGCCTTCATCTACGGAAACATAGGCGCGCCCCAGCTTCACGAGTACGGGGTTGAGGACGTCGAGGAGGCGGTCGGTATGATAGACGCCGACGCGATGGCGATACATCTCAACTTCCTACAGGAGGCAGTCCAGCCCGAGGGAGACACACAAGCCGAGGGCTGCCTGAGTGAGATAGAGAAAATCTGTGACGAGCTCAGCGTCCCCGTGATAGCCAAGGAGACGGGCAACGGTATATCCCGGTCGACAGCCAGACGCCTCAAAGACGCGGGAGTCGACGTCGTAGACGTCGCTGGAAAGGGCGGAACGACGTGGTCGGGAGTCGAGTCCCACAGGGCGGCGGCGGTCGGAGACGAGATGGGTGAGAAGCTCGGAAACCTCTTCAGGAACTGGGGAATACCCACCGCAGTAAGTACGGTAGCTGCGAGCGGTGTACATCCGTGTGTAGTCGCGAGCGGCGGCGTGCGTTCGGGACTCGACGTCGCTAAGGCGGTAGCACTCGGTGCGGTCGGCGGAGGACTCGCGAGTCCGTTCCTGAAGCCCGCCGCAGAAGGCAAGCAAGAGGCGGTGAAGGCGGTCAAAGAAGTTACGGAGGGTCTCCGGACTGCTATGTTCGTAACGGGGGCGGAGAATATCGATGAACTTAGGAGAGTAGAAACAGTTACTACTGGTAAGACACACGAATATTTAACTCAGATGGGCTTTGATACTTAACTAAGCCTATCAAAGCCAAACTGCTTTAGTCTAAACTAACTTAAAAAGGTGAAATACATGGAAGTTGAAATAACAGCGGTCGGAGGATACGAGGGAGTTGAGGGTCAGATGACAGCCGTTAGGGTTGGTGACGACGTCATAGTGTTCGACATGGGACTCGACGTCGGCAAGGTCGTGATGCACGACAACGTCGAGACAGAGACGATGCACTCGCTCGATCTCATAGAGCTGGGTGCTATACCCGACGACAGGGTGATGAGCGACGTCGAGGGAGACGTGAAGGCGATAATACCTACACACGGACATCTCGACCACATAGGTGCGATACCCAAGCTCGCTCACAGATACGAGGCACCCATAGTGGCGACTCCGTTCACGGCACAGCTCGTCAAGAACCAGGTCAAGGGAGAGAAGAAGTTCGGATTCACGAACGAGATAAGGGAGATGAAGACGGGAGAGGTCTTCCAGATCTCGCCGAATGTCTCTGTCGAGTTCGTCAACACACAGCACTCGATACCACAGGCTGTGACTCCTGTCGTACACACGCCAGAGGGCGCTGTGGTCTACGGTCTCGACATGAGGATGGACTACACACCCGTCATCGGAGACCCGATAGACAAGGAGCGTTTCAAGGAGATAGGCAGAGAGGGTAACGGTGTCCTCGGATTAATACCTGACTGTACCAACATAGCCGGAGACGGCAACGGAAGGACTCCGAGCGAGAAGATCGCACGTGAGATGCTCCGTGACATAATGTACTCGATGGAGGACTACGACGGAGGCATAGTCGCTACGACCTTCGCGTCACACATAGCGAGGATCAAGAGTCTCATAGAGTTCTCACAGGACATAGGAAGACGTCCTATACTCCTCGGAAGGAGCATGGAGAAGTACTCGAACGTAGCCGAGAGGCTGGACATAGCCGACTTCGAGGACGTCGGAATGTTCGGACACAGGAGAAGCATAGACAGAGCGATGAAACGCGTGATGGAGGAAGGAAAGGGAGACTACCTTCCGATAGTCACGGGACACCAGGGAGAGCCCCGCGCTATGCTGACACGTATGGCGAGAGACGAGACGCCGTACGAGATAGAGGAGGGCGACAGGGTTCTCTACAGTGCACGCGTCATACCCTCGCCGATCAACGAGGGACAGAGACACCAGGCGGAGAAGCTACTCAAGTCACAGGGCGCGCGTATATACACAGACGTCCATGTCTCGGGACATATGGGACGTGAGGAGCATTACGACCTACTCGACTGGCTCGATCCCAAACACGTCATACCCGGACACCAGAGCATGGCAGAGAGGAGTAAGTACATAGACATGGTCGAGGATCTCGGCTACGAGATGGGACGCGACGCCCATATGCTCAGAAACGGAGACCAGACTCTTCTCACGAGGTGAGCGGGGTGTCGAAGAGCACTGTCGACGTGAGGTCGGAGATACAGAAGAGGGCGGAGACCGTAAACGCGTCTTTCGACGAGTATCTCCCAGAGGGCGAGCCGAGGAGCCTCTACGAGGCGTCGCTGTATCTCCTGAGAGCGGGTGGTAAACGTCTCCGTCCCGCTCTCCTGCTTCTGACTGCGGAGGCTCTCGGAGAGGACGACCCCGAGAAGACGGTTCCCGCCGCAGTCTCTATAGAGACGATACATTCGTTCACACTCATACACGACGACATAATGGACGACGACGACCTCAGAAGGGGCGTCCCGAGTGTCCACGTCGAGTGGGACGAGCCGACGGCTATACTCGCGGGGGACACACTCTACTCGAAGGCGTTCGAGGTCATGCTCGAAGCCGACGTCGACCCCGAGGATCTCAACTACATGATGAAGGTTCTCGCGGAGTCGTGTACGGGTGTCTGTGAGGGACAGGCACTCGACATCGAGTTCGAGAGGTCTGACGAAGTCGGAGAGGACGAGTACATGGAGATGGTCGAGAAGAAGACAGCAGTCCTCTTCGGAGCGGCGGCGGGAATAGGCGCGGTCGTCGCAGACGCCGACGACAAGACTGTCGACGAGATGTACGACGCAGGCATCAAGATGGGGAAGGCGTTCCAGATACAGGACGACGTCTTAGACATCACGGGATCGACCGACGAGATAGGTAAGACACACGCGAGTGACCTCGTCGAGGACAAACAGACCCTCATAAATATACACGCAAGGAGGAACGGGGTCGACACGAGCCTCGACGACGACGCCACGCCCGAGGAGATACGTGACAAGATAGACGAGATAGAAGGGGCGGGAAGCATAGAGTACGCGAGGCAGAGAGCCGACGGTCTCATAGACGACGCCAAGGAGAGTCTCGAAGGACTCCCCGAGTCGGAGGCGAAGGATATACTTCTGCGTCTCTCCGACTTCGTAGTCGAGAGGGAACACTAAGTATGTCCGGAGACGGAAACGGAGACACAGACAGTCAAGCTGAAGTAGACGTAGACGTAGAAGAACTCGCGAGGAAGTACGCTCTCCAGAACGCAGTCAAGTACGAGAGCGACGCCGAGACGGGTGCCGTGATGGGGAAGCTGATGGGAGAGCATCCAGAGCTGAGACAGAAGGGCGACGAGATAGCTGGTGAGATAGGCAAGGTCGTCGCCGAGGTCAACTCTCTCTCCGACGACGAGAGACACAAACGTCTCGAAGAGATAGCACCCGAGCTCATAGACGAGTTAGAGGAGGGGTCGGAGGAGGACGAAGGTCTGCCCGACCTGCCGAATGTCGACGAGGGCGACGAGGTCGTGATGCGGTTCGCTCCGAACCCCAACGGTCCCCCGACTCTCGGAAGCGCGAGGGGAATGGTCGTCAACGACGAGTACGTCGACGAGTACGGAGGAAAGCTCATACTCAGGTTCGACGACACAGACCCCGTCAACAAACCTCCCCTGACCGACGCCTACGACTGGTACGAGGAGGACGCCTCTTGGCTCGGAATGGAGGTCGACGAGGTCTACAGGGCGAGCGACCGCGTGAGCACCTACTACGACTACGCCGAAGAGCTAATAGAGAAGGGCGGTGCTTACGTCTGCCACTGCGAACAGGAGAAGTTCAGCGACCTCAAGAACTCGGGAAAGGCGTGTCCCCACCGCGGTAGGTCTGTCGAGGAGAACCTCGAAGAGTGGGAGAAGATGGTAGACGGCGGCTACGACGAGGGCGAAGCTGTTCTAAGGGTCAAGACCGAGATAGAACACAAGAACCCCGCTCTGAGGGACTGGGTCGCCTTCCGTGTCGTCAAGACTCCGCACCCCGTAGTGGGCGACCGTTACGCAGTCTGGCCCATGCTCGACTTCCAGTCGGGAATAGACGACCATCTCTTAGGTGTCACACATATCATACGCGGGAAGGATCTCAGAAGCTCCGAGGGGAGACAGAACTTCGTCTACGACTACTTCGGCTGGGAGTACCCCGAGACGGTTCACTGGGGACGTATCTCTATAGAAGAGTACGGTACACTCTCGACCTCTTCGCTCGCCGAGGCGGTCGAGAGGGGAGAGTACGACTCGTGGGACGACCCGCGAGTGCCGACGGTTCGAGCACTCAGAAGGAGAGGCATACAGCCCGAGGCTCTGAGACAGTCGCTACTCGACCTGGGTGTGAGCGAGTCGGACATCGACTTCAGCATGGATCACGTCTACTCCGAGAACAGGAAGATAGTAGACGACACCGCCAACAGGTACTTCTTCGTACGTGACCCCGTCGAGGTCGAGATCGAGGACGCAGAGCCGACGACTGCGACGCCGTCGCTCCATCCCGACAAAGACGAAGACCGCGGAGTGAGAGAGATAGACGTCGACGACACCGTCGTCTTAGAGCCTAACGACACCGAGGATCTCGAAGTCGGAGACAGACTCCGTCTCAAGGATCTCTACAACGTCGAGGTAGTCTCCGAAGATCCGCTCAAGCTACGCGGGATAGGCGACGACCTGTCTCTCGTGAGAGACGAGGGGGTCGACGTCGTCCACTGGCTCACCCCCGACACCGGACGCGAGGGACGTCTTCTAACACCAGACGGCGAGGAAGAGGGGGTCGTCGAGAAAGGAGCGGCTGAGGAGAAGGACGAGGTAGTCCAGTTCGAACGCGTCGGATTCGCGAGGATAGAGGAGACAGAGCCCGTCGTCACGGCGGTCTTCAGCCACAGATAGGCGATGGTACTTCCCGAATCCGTCTCACAGATAGTCGAGGCATCGCGTGAGATATTCGTCTCGTTCGGCGCGCTGGGTCTCTTCGTCCTCGCGTTCATAGAGTCGTCTTTCTTCCCTATTCCGCCCGATGTCGTCCTCATACCCCTCGCAGTTGCCTCGCCCGAGTCTGCGGTATTCTACGGCGTCGTGACGACGGTCGGCTCCGTAGCGGGCGCAGTCTTCGGCTACTACGCCGGCTACAAAGGTGGCAGACCTCTCTTAGACGCCACAGTCGACGACGAGAAGATGGAGTTAGTCGAGGAGTACTACGACGAGTACGGTGTCGCCGCAGTCGGAATAGCGGGTCTGTCGCCAATCCCCTACAAGGTCTTCACACTGTCGTCGGGGGCATTCAGGATGGATCTCAGAGGCTTCATACTCGTCTCGGTGGTTTCGAGGGGGGCACGTTTCATCGGAGTCGCGGTACTCCTGAGTCTCTACGGCGAGGAGATACTCGGCTTCATAGAGGGAAGCTTCGGTGTCCTGACCATAGGGGTCGGTGTTATCGCCGCGGCGGCGTACGTAGTCTGGAAGAAGAGATGGTTAAAGAGGTAACGTCCAACTGAAGCCGAAGACGAAGCCAAAGCGTGAATTAAGACGGGATACGTACCGTGTCACGAGTGAAGACTGAGATGACGAGTGACACTAATACTAATACGGGTTCTCAGACAGAGACGGAGACGAAGACAGAGACACAGACACAGACAGACGGGGACAGAGACGAGAGATGGCCCGGTGTCTCGGAGGAGAGGCGTGAGAGGTACAGACAGATAGAAGAGGAGAACGGTCTTGGCTTAGTCGAGATGTGGTGGGGCGACGGCAAGGGAAAGACGACCGCCGCTCTGGGAATGGCGGTAAGGGCGGCGGGTCACGGCTACGACGTCTTACTTCTCCAGTTCATGAAGGGTAAGGCACCGGGACACGGCTCCGACGACGAGCCCGGGGAGATAGACGTCCTGAGACAGATACCCGAGATCGACGTCGAGAGATCGGGAGAGTACGGCTGGGTCTCGGGGGCGGACAGTTCGGAGAAAGAGAGCCACGAGAGGGCGGCGAGGCTAGCTCTCGAAGAGGTCGAGGAAGACCTGAGAGAAGGTAATTACGACATGGTGATACTCGACGAGGTCCTGTATGCGGTCTCGAAGGGGCTCGTCTCGGAGGAGGAGGTGATAGACGCCGTGAAGTCACGCGCTCAGGGAGTCGAGGCTGTCCTGACAGGGAGCCACGACCGTCTCGAAGAGATAGAGGAGACCGCCGACTTAGTCACGAACGTCAAGAAGATAAAGCATCCCTTCGACGCGAACATACCTGCGAGGAGAGGAACCGAGTACTAACTACTTCTTCCGCATCTCCTGTCTCGTGAACTGGGGCTTCGCCGAGAGTCCCTTCGTCTTTCTGAAAGACAGCACGAGAAGGAAGAGGAAGACCGCGCTCAGGACGAACATCAGACCGCCGTAGAGTAGATCGACTGTCGAGAGTATAGCTCCGCCGATTATAGACGCCCCTGTGAGTATCGACAGCGAGAGACGTCTACCGAGGCTCTCGAAATGTCCCGCCGAGTCCCTCAGATCCGTACGTACTTCGAGTGAGTTCCTCTCTATCTTGTCGAGAGCGTTTTCGAGCTTAACGGGTGTGTTGACCGTCGCACGGAAGGTGTCCTGTATGTCGCCCCTTATCTCGTCGGCAAACCTCCTAACCCCTTCCTCCCTGAATCCTTTCTCAGTCAGGAACTCGGTGGCTACGTCTATGAAGTTGAAGTCGGGATCTAGCTGGAGACAGACCCCCTCGACTACCGTCGCGACCCTCATTATGAGCGCCATGTTGGGAGGGAGACGGAACGGGAACTCGTATATAGTACCCTCGACCTCTCCTATGATCTCCTGGACTCGCCACTCGTCTATCTCCTCGCCTTCGAGGTCTTTTATGACGAGCTCTATGATGCTTATCATCGTCTCCTTGTTGACGTCGGGATCGAGAGTCCCGAGGTCTATGAGGGAGTCTACGATTCCTTCGGGGTCTCTGTCGGCTACCGATATGTAGAAGTCGACTATCTTCGACTGCATCGCCGAGTCGATACGTCCGCTCATCCCGAAGTCATAGATAACTATACGTCCCTCTTCGTCGACGGCGAGGTTTCCGGGATGTGGGTCGCCGTGGAAGACTCCGTCGACGAGTGCCATCTTGAGATACGTCTTTTCGAGGTCACGCGCGACACGTGACGGGTCGACCCCCATCGCTTCGAGTTGGTCGACCTCTGTGATCTTAGCGCCGTCGACGTACTCAAGCGTGAGTATACGGTCGGTCGAGAGTTCGTCGTAGACCTCGGGTATGACCACCTCGGGGTTCTCGGAGAAGTTAGACCTTATCTCGGAGAGCATCATAGCCTCCCTCTCGTAGTCCATCTCCTCGTGTATTATACGTGAGAACTCGTCAGCCATGTTCTGTAACGAGTAGGCGCGAGCCTCGGAGACGAACGGCTTTATAAAAGGCAGGAGGACGCCTATGACACGGAGGTCTGTGTTTACTATCTCCTCGACGTTGGGACGTCTGACCTTGACGGCGACCTTATCACCTTTGTACTCGGCGGTATGTACCTGTCCGAGCGACGCTCCCGAGATAGCCTCCTCATCGAACTCCTCGAAGACCTCGTGGGGATCGCCGATGTCTTCCTCGACGACGTGGCTCGCCCTCTCGTAGGGAGCCGGGGGTACGGTGTCCTGAAGCTCGGTGAGGACGTCTATGTACTCCATAGGGACGACATCGGGACGTGTCGAGAGTATCTGTCCGACCTTTATGTAGGCGGGTCCGAGTGTTATGAAGGAGTCGAGGAGTCTGCGCGCTCTCCTGCGCTGAGTCTCGGGACTGACCTCCCTCGAAGCACCGAAGAGTATGTACTTCCTCCTGTCACGGAGGTACTCGACGGCGAGAGGCAGAAACTGAAAGACGACCCTGACAAATCTCCAGTAGAAACGTAGCACTGTTTTTGTGTATATATTCTCGTCTCATTCGGCTTGGCTGTGCTGTGGTGTGTCGGAGTCGACTCTACTCTATCTCTATGTCCTTCGTCTTCTTAGGGAGCCTGACCTCTAGGAGACCGTTGTCGTAGGTCGCTGACGCCTCGTCGGCTACGACCTTAGTGGGTATCGGAACCTTACCCTCGAAGAGGTCGTTCCTCGTCTCTCTGACGTACCTGAATCCCTCTTCGAGAGGCTTCTCACGTACCGCCTCTATCCTCAGGACTCCTCTCTCAAAGTTGAGGTCTATAGTCTCCTTGTCACAGCCGGGTAGGTCGACGAGTACCATCACCTCGTCGGAGCTTTCGAGAACGTCAGCCGAAAGCGGCTTCTTTTCGTCGAGAGCCCTCATTATCTCCGACCCTTCCTCCTCTATGCGGTGACGGATGCTTTCCTCGAACATACAGATGGTTGAGTCTCTAGTCTCTAAACTCTTTGCTTAACCATATCCACGAAGTTCTCGAAGACACGGCGAGACTTTAGGGACTCTTCGTAGTTCTCCTGTGTCACGGTGTCGAGAGCGTCGTGTCTGACCTCCTCCGAAAGCTCCTTCTCAGTTATGAGCTTCCGAGCGTAGTCGGTGCCGACCTCGGGATGGAACTGTACCGACCACAGCGACCCCGACCTGAGTGCCTGGACACAGACGTCGTTTGTCGCGGTGGCTTCGGCTCCGTCGGGGAGTTCGGAGACGTAGTCGCCGTGGCTCTGGAAAGAGACGAAGTCCCGAGGCACGCCGTCGAACATAGGGTCGCCAGTGTGTTCGACGTCGCGGTAACCGAGTTCGACGCCTCCCGAGACATCGTCGTAGGAGAGGGGTTCGATCTCTCCTCCGAGGGCGTCGGCTATTGCCTGGTGTCCGTAACAGACGCCGAGACACGGCAGATCGGTGTCGTCGGCTTCTCGTATCCAGTCGGCGAGTGGCTCCACGAAGTCGTGGTCGTCACCGTCGTAGACGCTCGCCTTCGACCCCGTGACGACTCCCGCGTCTATCCCGTCGTGGTCAGGGAGTTCGAGGCTACGTACGTCGTATATCTCCATCTCGGTATCTTCGATATCTACTCCGTCTCCGTTCTCGGCGAAGATCCTCTCGAAGTTGTCGTGGGTGTACTCGGGGTTGTGTGAGACGCTGAGGAGACCCAGTTTCATGTTCGACGTATGGGAGTCGAGTATCAAGAACATGGCGAAACCGAAATCCATAAAGCCGAGCTACGACAAGAACCAACGGAGGGGTCGTGGCCTAGTCCGGCAGGGCGACTGGCTCCAGAGGAATACCGTCTCACGCGACGCGTTACGTTGATGAACTCCAGACTGGTCTACTGAGCTTGGGTCTGATCAACCCGGGCGTTGAAGAGCCTCTGGAGGACTGAGTAACAGGGACGTATCCGGGGAGACCAGTCGATCGGGGGTTCAAATCCCTCCGACCCCACTACACTGATTTGGCGAGTCGACACCCCTGAGGCATGCGAACGCGCCTCATCTTATTTATATTATTTATCTAAAATGCAGGCGGGCAAGACCCCTTCCTCAAGGAGTGTTGCGAATCAGAGATTCGCATACGTATGAAAATCTCCGATTTTCAACACAACGCAGGGAGCGAAGCGACCGAGTAGCGTTAACGAGACGCAGAGCGTCTCGTTCGCACATCAGAACGCTTCGCGTTCTGAGGACGTTCAGAAATCAAAGATTTCTGAGCCCGCGAGAACGGAGTTCTCGGGACGTTCGTGAATCGAAGATTCACGGGTCTTCAGAAATCAGAGATTTCTGTGATGCAGAAAACTCGTAGAGTTTTCTAGCACAAGCAAATCTTCGATTTGCATACGCAGTAGGGAGGGGATACGCCCGCCGTCATCTACCAGTAAACCCCCAAATCCAAACATTTAAATTGGTTCTAACAAATAACGTAATAGAATGGTTCAGACGCTCCAGCAAAACCTCCGTGGGCTATCTGCCGACGAGTACGAGGTACTGCGGAGCCTGAGCCATCTCTCGAAAAACCTCTACAACAAAACGCTCTACGAAGTCCGACAACACTACTTCGACAACGGCGAGTACCTCAACTACTACGACGCCTACGACCAGTTGAAAACCAACTGGAACTACGAAGTACTCCCAAGCCAAGTCGCCCAACAGACAATGAAGCAGGTCGATAGAGGGTTCAAGTCCTTTTTCAACCTCGTAGAGAAGAAACGAGAAAACAAGTACGACGCCGACGTGAGTCCTCCGTCGTATCTGCCGAAAGACGGATTCTACACGCTCGAATACCCGTCACAGTCGTTTCAGGTCAAAGACGACCACATTCGACTCGGTATCCCGCGAGCATACCGTGACGAGTTCGACCGTGACCTGACCGAGATTCAAATCCCATTCACTTATGAGGGAGTACAAGAAACGAACGTCAAGCGTGTGCAAATCCTACCACGGGCTGATGCACAGTACTTCGAGTACCGCGTGCTGTATGAGCAAGATGTAGAGGAAGTCGAGACGATTGATGGGTCGTGGCTCGGTATTGACCTTGGCGTGGACAATCTGGCGACGTGTGTGGACCATCGAGGCCACTCGTTCATCGTGGACGGTCGGCACCTCAAATCTCAAAATCGATGGTTCAACAAGCGCATCGCCCAGTACCAGTCCATCAAGGACAAGCAAGGTATCGACGGCACGACTCGTCGTATCGAACGACTGCACCAGAAGCGTCGGTACGTCGTCAACGACTATCTTAACAAGACGGTTCGTACCATCACCGACTACTGTATCGAAAACCGTATCGAGACGGTGTACGTCGGTGACGGGAAGGGCTGGAAGCAGAACGTGAACCTCGGAGATAGGACGAACCAGAATTTCGTCCAGATTCCGTTCGACAGGTTCAAACAGAAACTCAAGCACAAACTCGACGCTCGTGGTATCACATTCGAGTTAGTGCCCGAATCACATACGTCGAAGTGTTCGTTCTACGACGAGGAATCCGTCGAACACCATGACGAGTACGTTGGTGAACGTGTCGAGCGTGGACTGTTCGAGGCATCGGATGGAACGCGCTATAATGCCGACGTAAACGGTGCGGTCAACATGGCTCGAAAAGCCACAGGTAAGCCCAATTCGGACTTGTTCAAGTCTGAGGAGGGTGTAGAGCGGGCTGTGGACGCCCCGCGTCGAATAAGCCTCTCGGATATGGAGGAACCTTCGACGGAAGCCCCTGCCTCAAGGAGCGTTCGGAAATCTCTGATTTCCGAGCCATCAAACTCGTAGAGTTTGAGACGTTCGCTAATCTCCGATTAGCGAGCCAACGAGAGCAAAGCTCTCGTAACGTTCGTGAATCTTAGATTCACGAGCCAACAAGATCGGAGATCTTGTGACGAGCGCGTCAGCGCGAGCGAGTAGGCAGGGGTAGTTCACCCCTATCTGTGTACGACTACTACGTATGCAAGAAGGAGACACACCACCCGACTTCAGCTTAGAGAACCAGGACGGCGAGGAAGTCAGCCTCTCGGAGTACGAGGGAAGAAAGGTCGTCCTCTACTTCTATCCGCGCGCCGACACGCCGGGCTGTACGACTGAGGCTTGCGGCTTCAAGGACGTATACGACGACATAGAAGACGAGAACGCCGTGGTATTAGGTGTCAGCGACGACCCCATCGACGACCTCAAGAAGTTCGAGGAGAAGTACGACCTCCCGTTCGACCTCCTGAGCGACGAGTCGGGCGAGGTCGCGACGGAGTACGACGCCTACGGTGAGAAGAAGATGTTCGGCAACAGCTTCGACGGCGTCTTCAGGAAGACCTACGTCATAGACGAGGAAGGAAAAGTAGAGAAGATATACGACGACGTGTCGCCTGAGGAACACGCCGAGGAGATACTCGAAGTTATTCGATGACTGCGATCAGGTCGTCCATGTCGATGTCCTGATCCTCCTCGACTGCTATCTCCTGAACCGTTCCTGCGGTGTTGGTGATTATGTCGTTCTCCATCTTCATGGCTTCGAGGACACAGATGACGTCGCCCTCTTCGACCTCATCGCCCTCTTCGACGTTGACCTCGACGATGGTGCCCTGCATCTCGGCGGAGACGACCTCGCCTGCCTCTGTCTCGGCTTCCCTCTTCTCGCGCTCGGCACGTTTCTTCTTCTTCTTCTCCTGTTTCTCCTTCTGCTCGTCTATGTCTCCCGCTCCTATCTCGGCGAGGTTTATGTTAAAGAGCTTGCCGTTGACCTCAGCCTTGAACTCGCGCTGGACGACGACGCCCTCTTCCTCATCCTGGACGACGTCTATGACATCGAGCTCCTCCATCGCTCTCTCGATGTCCTCCTGATCGATATGCTCGTCGAAGTAGTTGGTCGTGACATTTCCGGCGACGAAGGTCGAGTCGTGGAGTATGAGCTCTAGGAAAGGCACGTTCGTCGTGACGCCGTCGACACGTAGCTCCCAGAGTCCACGTCTCATTCTCTTTATAGCCTCGTCCCTGTCCTCGCCCCACGAGATGAGCTTTCCGACCATCGAGTCGTACGACCCGACGATCTCGTAGCCGTTGTAGAGAGCCGAGTCCATACGTACGCCGTATCCACCGGGTGCGTGGTAGTTGGTGACCTTACCCGGCGTCGGAGCGAAGTCGCGTGAGGGATCCTCGGCGTTTATCCTGCACTCTATCGAGGCTCCGTCTATCTCGACGTCTTCCTGGTCGAAGTCGATCTCCTCGCCCTGGGCGATACGGATCTGCCACTTGACGATGTCTATACCCGTCACCATCTCGGTCACGGTATGCTCGACCTGTATCCTCGTGTTCATCTCGAGGAAGTAGAAGTCGCCGTCCTCATACAGGAACTCGACGGTTCCCGCACTCGTGTAGTCGACCGCTTCGGCGGCGTCTATAGCGGTCTGTCCGAGCTCCTCGCGCTCCTCGTCAGTTATCGCGAGCGACGGCGTCTCCTCGACTATCTTCTGGTGCTCCCTCTGTATCGAACAGTCACGTTCTCCGAGATGGAGGTGGTTTCCGTGTTTGTCGGAGAGAACCTGTACCTCTATGTGTCTCGGGTTCTCGAGGTACCTCTCTAGGTAGACTGTCTCGTCGTCGAAGTAGGCTCGACCCTCACGTTTAGCGCCCTCGTAGGCGTCCTCCGCCTCTTCCTCGTCGTGTGCAATACGTAGACCCTTCCCTCCCCCTCCCGCTGCGGCTTTTATCGCGATAGGGTAGCCGTACTCGTCGCCGAACTCCTTGACCTCCTCGACCGACTCGGCGGGGTCTGTCGTACCGGGCACGGGCGGAACGCCCGCCTCCTTCATCTTCTCACGCGCCTTCGTCTTAGACGCCATTATGTCCATCGCGTTCGAGGGAGGACCTATGAAGATAATCCCCTCGTCACGGCATCTCTCGGCGAAGTCAGCGTTCTCGGCGAGGAATCCGTATCCGGGATGTATAGCGTCGACGTCAGCCTCGTGTGCGACCTCGAATATGTTATCCTGATTGAGGTACGACTCGCTCGCTGCCTCGGGACCTATGTTGTACGCCTCATCGGCGTAGTCAACGTGTCTCGCCTCCTTGTCGACTTCCGAGTAGACTGCGACGGTGTCTATGTCTAGCTCCCTACATGCTCTCAGAACCCTTATTGCGATCTCTCCTCTGTTCGCGACCAGAACCTTGTCAAACTGTGTCATTTTTTGTGTCCCTCAGTTAGAACCTGTCAGCTCTTGACGAAAGTTTCCATCCGGAGCCCGTGAGACCCTTCGGAGTCTTCTTACCTCGCTCTCCCACGGTGGCGTAACGACCCGACATCTTCCACGAGTCTATCTCTTCTTCTTCCTCCTCCTCTGTCTCCTGTGCGGATATCAGAGCCGACACGGCAGCCGAGAGAGCCGCCATCTCCTCGTCGTCGGCGTGGTCTGGAATCCCGAGCTTGACCTTTCTGCCCGAGTCGTCCCGGATGGTCTGATGTTTCAAGAGTTACTCACCTGTCTCAAACTGTCCTTTTCGCTAATAAACCATTACGGTTTTCGACGGTTGCCCGGGACGTGCCTGACACAGCCTCCCAAAGACCCTCTCGAACGACAGCCTTATCAAAGTAGGAAGGCGAACTTACCCCATACCGACAGAGACTAATGCGGTAAGCGGCTAACCGGCGTATGCGAGTTACGTTACTGATCCCGGCGTCTCTGACATCCGAGACCGAAAGCGGACGCAGGAAAGCCTACAAGGTGGGCGAGATCGCGCGCGCTGCCTCGGTCTTCCGGTGTGACGAGGTGGTCGTCTTCGACGACGACCCCGACGAGGCGGACGAGATCAGTCTACTCCTCGAATACGCGGTGACGCCCCCCTATCTGAGGAAACACGTCTTCGAAAGGCGTGAAGAGCTCAGGTACGCGGGCGTCATGCCGCCGCTTCAGATACCGCCGCATACAGTCTCGCGTTCCGACAGCGAACGCAGTCGTGATGTAAGCCAGTACAGGTACAGACAGGGCGTAGTGAGTAAGATCGGCTCTGACGGACGCGTACGGGTCAATTGCGGACTGCAACACCCGGTCGCTCTACGTACGACGCAAGACGTACGTGAGGGCGAACGCGTTACCCTCAGAATACATTCGAGAGAGCCTCTGAGAGCCGAGATAGTCGACGAGGAAGAAGTCCCCGACTACTGGGGATACGAGGTCACTAGATCCTCGCTCGTCGACTGGATCGACGACACCGACGGCACAGTAGTAGCCACGTCTCGTAAAGGAGAGACAGTAGACTTGGACGAGATCCGTAGTACAGAAGAGACCCGGAAACGAGACGGTGACGAGAACGAGATAGGTGTCGTCTTCGGAGCACCCGGACGAGGTGTCCACAGTATTCTGAGGGAGTACTACTCCGTCGACCAGCCGTCCGAAAGCTTCGACCTGACAGTCAACACAGTACCCGATCAGGGTACACGTACGGTGAGAACCGAGGAGGCGGTCTTCTCGTCACTCGCCGTGCTCAACATAGCAAGAGTGCAAGACAAGACGAAGACAAGGAGGACTTAAGATATGCCTACTCCATCAAAACCAAGACGCGGATCCAAGGGATTCGGTCCCAGAAAGAGAGCGGAGTCGGAGGTTCCGAACTTCCGCTCGTGGCCCGAATCCGACACGACGGAGCTACAGGGCTTCGCGGGATACAAGGCGGGCATGACCCACGTTCTAATGGTCAACGACAAGCCCGACTCTCCCCGTGAAGGTATGACGGAGAGTGTGCCGGTTACTATACTCGAAACGCCCCCGATCAAGGTCGGAGCCGTAAGGGCGTACCGCGACACACCGTACGGAAAGCGTCCGCTCACAGAAGTCTGGACGGACAGCTTCGACGGAAACGACGGAATAGACCGCACTCTCAACGTGCCCGAGGGGCACGACCCCGAGAGTGCTGAGGAGAAGATAAGAGACTCAATCGACGAGGTCTCTGAGATAAGAGCGATAACCTACACCTTACCCAACCTCGCCAACGTCCCGAGAAGGACACCCGACGTAATGGAGACACGTATCGGAGGCGGCTCGGTCGAAGACCGTCTCGAACACGGTCTCGAACTCCTCGGAGACGAGGTCAGAGCCGACGAGATACACAGGAACGGAGAGTTCCTCGATGTCTCCTCGATCACGAAGGGTAAGGGTACACAGGGTCCCGTAAAACGCTGGGGAGTCCAGCTTAGAAAGGGCAAACACGCCCGACAGGGATACAAGCGCAGAATAGGTAACCTCGGTCCGTGGCATCCGTCACGTGTACGTTCGACGGTTCCTCAGCAGGGGCAGACGGGATACCACCAGAGGACGGAGGTCAACAAACGCCTCCTCTCGACCGGAGACGACGGAGACGAGGTGACTCCCGAGGGCGGTATCACCGACTACGGAGAGGTCAAGTCGGGCTACATGCTCGTCAAGGGCAGTGTCCCGGGACCCAAGAAACGTCTCGTGAGGACACGTAAGCCCGTGCGTCCGAAGGGCGAGAACAGATACGATCCCGAGATCGAGTACATAAGCAGGTGATAGAATGGAAGCAGACGTATACACAGTAGACGGAGAAAAGAACGAGACGGTCGATCTCCCCGACGCGTTCGAGGAGGAGTACCGTCCCGACATCATAAGAAGAGCTTTCCACTCAGCCGAGGCGAACGCGAAACAGCCCTACGGTGCAGACCCATTCGCCGGGAAGAGGACGAGTGCCGAGTCGTGGGGTAAGGGAAGAGGAGCCGCACAGGTTCCCAGAGTGAAGAACTCGAACACAGCAGCGCGTTCACCCCACGTCGTAGGCGGAAGACGCGCACACCCCCCTAAGGCTGAGAAGAATATCGGCGAGGACATCAACGACAAGGAGAGGAAGAAGGCTGTCAGAAGTGCCGTAGCCGCGACGGCTGACACCGAAGTCGTCGCCGAGAGAGGACACGAATTCGACGAGAGCCTCGATCTTCCCGTCGTTCTCGATGCAGGGTTCGAGGATCTCGTGAAGACACAGGAAGTCGTCGACGTTCTCAAGGAGATCGGTCTCTACGACGACATAGAGAGAGCCGACGACAGGAAGGTACGTGCGGGACAGGGTACGACGAGAGGCAGGAAGTACCGCAGACCCAAGAGTATTCTCTTCGTGACGGCGAAGAACGACTACAAGGCGTCGAGAAACCTCGCAGGTGCCGACGTCGTCTCCGCCGAGGACGTCGACGTCAGAGACCTCGCACCCGGGGGCGTCGGAGGAAGACTCACGGTCTGGACAGAGAAAGCACTCGAGGTGCTAGACGAAAGATGAGCGTCATAGTCAGACCCCATATCACGGAGAAGGCGATGGATCAGATGGACTTCGAGAACAAGATGCAGTTCATAGTCGACATAGACGCCGCAAAGCCCGAGATATCCGAGGCGATAGAGTCGGCGTACGACGTCGATGTCGCTGACGTCAACACACAGATAACCATGGAAGGCGAGAAGAAGGCGACTGTGAGGTTCGTCGAGGAGGAAGCCGCACAGGATCTCGCTTCGAGAATGGGAGCGTTCTAACAACGAGGTGAAAGAATGGGAAAACCAATCAGACAGCAGAAGGCAGGAAAAGGAAGCCCGACTTACAGGGCACCCAGTCACCGTTACAAGGCTAAGACCGAGCACAAGGAGACGGGCGACGAAGAGACGATGGTCGGCGAGATCATCGAGCTCGAACACGACCCCGCGAGGTCGGCACCCGTCGCACGTGTCGAGTACGAGGACGGAGACGTACGTCACGTTCTCGTCCCCGAGGGAGTCGGTGTCGGCGACGTGATAGAGGCGGGAGTCTCGGCTGACATAGAGCCGGGCAACACGCTTCCACTCGCCGAGATACCCGAGGGAGTTCCGGTCTGCAACCTGGAGATAAAGCCGGGTGACGGAGGTAAGATAGCACGGTCGTCGGGAACCGGCGCGTCTATCATAGCCCACGAGAAGGGCGGAACAGTAGTACAGCTACCCAGCGGAGAGCTCAGGCAGTTCAACCCCAAGTGCAGGGCGACAGTCGGTATAGTCGCAGGCGGAGGAAGGCTTGAGAAGCCGATGCTCAAGGCTGGTAACAAACACCACAAGATGAAGTCACGCGGAGGAAAGTGGCCTAAGGTGCGTGGTGTCGCCATGAACGCGATAGACCATCCGTTCGGTGGTGGAGGAAGACAGCATCCTGGAAGACCCAAGTCGATCAGTCCTAACGCACCGCCCGGAAGGAAGGTCGGTGACATAGGAAGCAGGAGAACAGGAAACTAACAACAAGGTGATAAGATGTCAGAGTCAGAGCTACCAAGCAGAGAAGGAGAGTTCCAGTACAGGGGCTACAGCCTCGAAGAGCTCCAGGAGATGGATCTCGATGAGCTCAAGGAGATAATGCCCGCGAGGATACGCAGGACTCTCGAAAGAGGACTCGGAGAGGAGCGCGAGAAGCTCCTCGAACGCGTACGTGACGGAGACGACGAGATACGTACACATCTCAGGGACATGCCCATACTCCCCGAGATGGCGAACACGACCTTCATGGTCTACAACGGAGAGGAGTTCGCACGTGTCGACGTCGAGCCCGAGATGATAGGGCATTACCTCGGAGAGTTCGAGATGACGAGGAAGGACGTAGAGCACGGACAGGCGGGACTCGGAGCCACGCGCTCGTCGAAGTTCGTACCCCTCAAGTGATACATATGGGAATCAGCTACTCAAAAGACGTAGACGAAGACACGACCGCGAAGGCGATAGGCCGTGACCGCCACGTGAGCAAGAAGGACTCCGTCGAGGTCGCACGTTACATAAAGGGAATGCAGGTAGACGAGGCGCGCGAGAGTCTCGAAAACGTGATCGAGGGCGACGAGGCAGTCCCGTTCAAGAAACACAACTCAGACGTGGGTCACAGGAAGAACATCGACGGCTGGGACGCCGGAAGGTACCCCGAGAAGGCGGCGAGCGAGATGCTCAAGGTACTCGAAAATGCGGCGTCGAACGCTGACTACCAGGGCTTCGACGCCGACGAGATGTACATAGAACACGTCGCCGCACACAAGACAGGAGAGGCGAGGGGTACTATGCCCCGCGCCTTCGGACGTGCTTCACCCGCCAACACCCCTATAGTCGACATAGAGATGATACTCAAACAGGAACAGGAAAACGAAGAAGCCGAGACGGAGGGTGATGACTGATGGCTAACGAGAGAGAGTTCGTGAACAACGGTCTCAAGAAGTCACGTATAGACGAGTTCTTCGAGGAGGAGCTCGGACGTGCTGGCTACGGAGGAATGGAGCTCGCACGTACGCCGATGGGTACCGAGATAGAGCTCCACGCCGAGAAGCCCGGAATGGTCATCGGTAAGGGCGGTAAGAACATACGTGACCTCACAGACAAGCTCGAGGAGAGGTTCGACGTAGAAGACCCCCAGATAGACGTTCAGGAAGTCACCGAGCCCGACCTCAACGCGCGTATAGTCGCCGACAGGCTCGCGAACGCGCTTGAGAGAGGATGGCACTTCCGCGACGCGGGTCAGACGACTGTGAGAAAGATAATGGACGCAGGTGCCCGCGGTGCAGAGATAGTCTTCAGCGGCAAGGTAACGGGTGCGCGTTCACGTGTCGAGAAGTTCTCCGACGGCTACATCAAGCACTGTGGAGAGCCCGCCGAGGAGATAGTCGACTCGGGATACGGAACCGCAGTCATGAAGCTCGGTACGATAGGCGTCCAGGTACGTATAATACCCCCCGACGCCGAACTCCCCGACACCTTCGTCATAGAGGACGTCGAGGACGTCGAGGATCTCATACCCGAGGCTGAGAAGGCTGAGCCCGAAGTCGAGGAAGCCGAGACACAGGAAGCCGAGGGAATAGAGGAGATAGTCGAGGAAG
Organism: Candidatus Afararchaeum irisae; assembly: GCA_034190545.1. Taxonomy (NCBI): domain Archaea; kingdom Methanobacteriati; phylum Methanobacteriota; class Halobacteria; order Halorutilales; family Halorutilaceae; genus Afararchaeum (SeqCode); species Afararchaeum irisae (SeqCode). The sequence goes on from JAXIOF010000016.1 coordinate 98,919, forward strand.
AGACCGAGAGGGTCGAGGAAGAGGACGAAGAAGAAGCCGAAGCCGAACCAGAGCCTGAGGAAGAGACTGGAGCCGAGGAAGAGGAGGGAGACGAGACACCTCCCGAGCCCGAGACTCTCGACGACCTCGAGGAGATGTCGTACAGAGAACTCCAGCTTCTCGCGAAGGACGTCGGCGTAAAGGCGAACCTCTCAAGGGAGGAGATGACAGACGAACTCGCCGACGAGTTCGGAGTCGGAGGTGATTCGTGATGGCAATACTAAGAGCAGACGAAATACGCGAGATGGCTGACGAGGAGATACAGGAGGAGCTCGAGGATCTCGAAGACGAGCTCCTGAGAGCGAAGTCGATGCAGGCGGCGGGAGGAGCTCCCGAGAACCCCGGAAGGATAGGCGAGCTCAAACGCACGATAGCACGTATAAAGACGATACAGAACGAAAGACAGAACGAGTAATGGAAGACGTCACCCCCCTCCCCACGTCCGACAACATACTCCGCCACGAGCTCATAGGTCTCGACGTAGAAGTAGTCGAGTCGCCCGACGAGACTCTGGTGGGTACTCACGGACGTCTTATCTACGAGACTCACAGGAGTCTCGAGATCAAGTCCGACGGCGAGACGAAGACCGTCCCCAAGAAAGGGCACGGATTCGTCTTCGACCTCGGCTCCGAGAGGGAGAGGGTGAGGGTAGAAGGTGACGCGATCCACGAAAGTCCTGCCGACCGTACGAAAACAACGAGATAACAAAGATAAGATGTCAGCAAACATAGGATTTGACGTTCCGGAGCCCGACGAGACGTGCTCCGACGACAACTGTCCGTTCCACGGCACCCTAGGTGTCCGCGGTACGGTCGTAGAGGGAGAAGTCGCGAGCGACAAGATGGACAAGACGGCGGTCGTCGAGAGGGAGCACGACGTCAACGTTCCGAAGTACGACAGACAGATGAGACGGAGGTCACGCATATCCGCACACTCCCCTCCCTGCCTCGATCCCGAGGAGGGCGACACGGTGAGAGTCGCGGAGTGCAGACCTCTGAGCAAGACGAAGAACTTCGTCGTAATAGAAGTAGTGGAGGAAGAATAATGAAAGCAGTAGCAGCCGACATACCACGACCCCTCACGAAGGGAACGAAGCTCAACTGCGCCGACAACACTGGCGCACGTGAGCTACGTCTCATAAGCGCGAAGAACTACGGAGGATCTAGGAGGAGACAGCCCAAGGCTGGACTCGGAGACGTCGTAGTAGTTAGTGTGACGAAGGGCGACCCCGACATGAGAAGGCAGGTTCTCGAAGCCGTCGTAGTTAGACAGAAGAAGGGCTTCAAGAGACCCGACGGAACGCGTGTCAAGTTCGAAGAGAACGCCGCTGTCATAATCGACGAGAACGAAGAGCCGAGAGGAACAGAGATACGCGGTCCGATATCGCGCGAGGTCGCCGAGAGGTTCGGTATGATAGCCAGCACCGCGAACATGATAGTCTAATAGGTGAACAGAATGACTACACAGCAACCACGTAAACAGAGAAAGCAGAAGGACGAAGCACCTCTACACGAGAGACACAGCTTCGTCCACGCGACCCTCAGCGACGATCTCCGTGACGAGTACGGCACGAGGAGAGTCAGAGTCAGTGAGGGCGACACCGTCGAGGTCATGAGAGGCGACGACGCCGGAGAGACAGGAGAGGTACTCGGAGTCGACCTCGACTCTGCGAAGGTAGAGGTCGAGGGAGTCACTGTCGAGAAAGCCGACGGAGAGGAAGTGCCGCGTATGGTAGACGCGTCGAACCTCCGTGTTACGGATCTCGACCTCGAAGACCCCGAGAGAGAGGACAGGATCAGACGAGGTGGTGACTGATGACACACCAGAAACGTCTCTCAGCACCCTCGTCCTGGCCCATAGAGAGGAAGAGCTACGTATTCACCGTCTCGCCCCAAGCGGGTCCCCACGGTGAAGAGGGTGTTCCCCTCGTAGTTCTACTCAGAGACGTAGTCGAATACGTCGAGAACGCGAAGGAAGCACGTTACGCCCTCGAAAACGACTCGGTCGTCATAAACGGAGAGCCCGCCGACGACATACGTACCCCGATAGGTATGTTCGACATCGTCGCCTTCCCCGAGATGGACGAGTACTACCGCGTATTCCCCGGGGAGGGTGGACGTCTCTCGCTCACCTCGATAGACGAGGACGCCGCGACGACGAAGCTCGCCAAGATCACGGACAAGACCCAGATAAAGGGAGGCGAGACACAGCTCAATCTCCACAACGGAGACAACCTACTCGTCGAAGACGACGTCTACTCGACAGACGACTCAGTAGTCGTAGACGTCGAGACCGACGAGATAGTCGACCACTTCGTCTTCGACGAGGGTCGCGCCGTCACAGCCGTAGACGGAAAGCACTCGGGAGAGGTCGGAAAGCTAGTCGAGATACGTATCACCGAGGGTTCGAGCCCTAACACGATAGTCGCCGAACGTGACGACGGTACGACGTTCGAGACAGTAGAGGAGTACGTCTTCGTGATAGGCGAATCGCTTACGAGCTTAGAGGAACAGGAGGCTGACGAATAATGAGTCTCGAAGAGATACACGAGATGAGGAAGCCGAAGATAGAGAAGGTCGTCGTCAACATGTCGATAGGAGAAGGTGGTGTCGACCTCAGAAACGCAGAGGAGATAGTCGAGGAGATCACGGGACAGCAGACCGTGAGGACGAACGCGAAACAGAGCGTCCCGTCGTTCGGGATACGCCAGGGCGATCCCATAGGCTGTAAGACGACCCTCAGAGGCGACGACGCTAAGGAGTTCCTCGATGAGGCACTCGGAATAGCCGGCTCGCTCGACTCGAACCAGTTCGACGAGTTCGGTAACTTCTCGTTCGGAATCGAGGAGCACACTCAGTTCGAGGAGATGGAGTACGACCCCGACATAGGAATATTCGGCATGGACGTGACTGTCACGATGGAAAGGAAGGGCAAACGCGTCGAGAAACGCAGGAAACAGTCACGTAAGATCCCCGAGAAGCAGCGCCTCAACACGGAAGACGCGACTGCGTTCGTAGAGGAAGAGTTCGAGGTGAGCATAGAATGAGCGAGACTGAGACAGAGGCTGAGACAGAGGAAGAGACGCCGGAGACAGGAAACACCCACGAGTGTCAGAGATGTGGACGGAAGGAAGGTCTTGTGTCGAGGTACAACATCTACCTCTGCAGACAGTGCTTCCGTGAGGTCGCACGCGACATGGGTGCGAAGAAGTACAACTAAACACAGGTGATAAAATGACGATGTCAGACCCGCTTGCGAACGCGCTCTCGGCGATAGAGAACGCCGAGAAGGTCGGCAAGCTAGAGTGCACGATAGAGCCCGCTTCGAACAGCATAGGCAACGTCCTCGGGGTTCTCCACGACCAGGGATTCATAGAGAGCTTCGAGTTCGTTGACGACGGTAAGGCAGGCAAGTTCGACGTAGAGCTGAGCGGTGGAATAAACGAATGTGGAGCTGTCAAGCCGAAGTACACAGTCTCGAAGGACGAGTACGAGAAATGGGAGAAACGTTACCTCCCCGGTAGGGACTACGGCTCTCTGATAGTCACAACGAGCCACGGTGTCATGAGCCATTACGAGGCTCGTGAGGAAGGCGTCGGAGGACAGCTCCTCGCTTACGTATACTAAGAGGTGACAAGAATGAAAGAAGTAGTCATAGAAGTTCCGGACGAAGTCGACGTCGAGAAAGACCTCGACAGACTGACGGTGAGCGGTCCCAACGGCACCGTCGAGAGAACCTACTCGTACCCCGGCGTAGACGTCGAGGTCGAAGACGGCGACGTAGTCGTTAGCACAGAGAAGGACAGACGTAAGCCCCTCGCCACTGTCGGGTCGTTCGAGAGCGAGATCGAGAACGACATAAAGGGAGTCACTGAGGGCTTCGAGTACAAGATGAAGGTACTCTACAGCCATTTCCCGATGCAGGTCGAGGTCAAGGGCGACGTAGTCGAGATACGTAACTTCCTCGGCGAGAAACACCCGAGGGAAGCCGAGATACTCGGCGAGACACAGGTCGAGGTTCAGGACGAGGAGATCACTCTGACAGGACCTGACAAGGAAGCCGTCGGACAGACTGCTGCGAACATAGAACAGCAGACACGTATAAACGACAAGGACATACGTGCTTTCCAGGACGGCGTCTACATAACAGAGAAGGCAGGAAAGGAGGTAGTATAAGATGGCAGACGCAGACCAACTTACCGAGATAGACGGAGTCGGAGAGTCGAAGGCTGACGCTCTGAGAGACGCTGGATACGAGACCGTCGACGACGTCAGGAGGGCGTCACAGGAGGATCTCTCCGAGGTCGACGAGATAGGAAAGGCACTCGCCGCACGTATAAAGGCGGACGTCGGAAGCCTCGAAGTCGAGGAGGAAGCCGTAGAGGAGATAGAGGAAGAAGCAGAGGAAGCCGAGGCTGGAGAACGTATAACCGCACGTGGTCTCTCCGACAAGACCCCCGACCTCAACGACGAAGAGGAGAGGCTCCTCAACGTCAAGAAGCGTCAGAAGGCGAGCAAGCCCGACTTCAACAGGCAGGATCACCACAAGATGAAGAGAAACCCGTCGTCTTGGAGGAGACCCAAGGGCGGACTCTCGAAGCAGAGAAGAGGAGTCAAGGGCAGAGGCAAGACAGCAGGAGTCGGCTTCCGATCGCCCAAGGAGGTCAGAGACCTCCATCCGAGCGGATTCGAGGAGGTACGTGTCGAACGTCCCGAGGATCTCGAAGGAGTCGACCCCTCGACCCAGGCGGTACGTATAGGAGGCTCTGTAGGTGGCAGAAAGAGAGAGAGAATAGAGGAGAAGGCGGTCGAGAACGAGATACGTGTTCTCAACCCCACGTACATAGAGGAGGCTGAAGAATGACTGACCTAAAGACACAGAAACGTCTCGCTTCCGACATACTCGGCTGTGGAAAGAACCGAGTCTGGCTCGACCCCGACGCACAGTCGGAGATAGCCGAGGCAATCACGCGAGAGGACGTCAGAGACCTCATAGACGAGGGTAGCATAAAGGCGAAGGAGAAGAAGGGAGTCTCACGTGGACGCGCTCGTGAGAGAGACGAGAAGAGAGAGTACGGTCACAAGAAGGGACAGGGTAAGCGCAGCGGAAAGCAGGGCGCGCGTAACCCCGAGAAGGACGAGTGGGAGTCGAAGATACGGGCACAGAGGAAGGCTCTGAAGGAGATGCGCGAGAACGACGAGATAACACCTTCTGAGTTCCGTGAGCTCTACAGAATGGCAAAAGGCGGAGAGTTCAGAAGTGTACGTTATCTCAAAAACTACGTAGAAGGAATGGAGGAGTAACATGGCAACAAAACCCAACTACAAGGTTCCGATGAGACGCAGGCGCGAGGGTAAGACGGATTACCAGCAACGTCTACGTCTCCTCAAGAGCGGAAAGCCGCGTCTAGTCGTAAGGAAGAGCAACAAGCACACTACGGTACAGATAGTCACAGCGGGAGCCGACGGAGACTACACAGAGGCGAAGGCTGATACATCAGACCTCGCGGAGTACGGCTGGGAAGCCCCGACCGGAAACCTTCCCGCGGCGTACCTCGCAGGCTTCCTCGCGGGAGTCAGAGGTCTCGACGAGGGATTCGACGAGGCTGTCGCCGACATAGGTCTCAACCCCGTGACGCCCGGTAACAGGGTCTTTGCAGCGGTAATGGGAGCCTCCGACGCAGGACTCGAAGTCCCCCACGGAGACGACGTCGTTCCGTCGTGGGAACGTGTCAGAGGAGAGCACATAGCCGAGTACGACGGACTGGAGTACACCTCCGACGACGTCGGCATAGACTCCGACGAGCTCCCCGAACATTTCGATCAGGTACTTGAAACACTGGAGGAAGAAGCATGAGTTCAGCAGAGTACGAAGACGAATGGATACCCAAGACGAGACTCGGCAGGAAGGTTCAGGAAGGAGAGATAACTTCGATGGACGCCGCGATCAACTCGGGTCTTCCGCTTAAGGAGCCCGAGATAGTCGACACACTCCTTCCCGACCTCGACGACGAGGTTCTCGACATAAACATGGTACAGAGAATGACCGACTCGGGACGACGTGTCAAGTTCAGATGCGTCGTCGCAGTCGGTAACCACGACGGATACATAGGCTTCGCCGAGGCGAAGGCAGAACAGGTCGGAGCCGGAATCCGTAAGGCGATAGACGTTGCGAAGCTCAACATGTTCAAGGTCTCACGTGGCTGTGGATCTTGGGAGTGTGGCTGCGGAAGACCCCACACGGTCGCTCTCAAGACGAGCGGAAAGTCGGGAAGCGTCGAGGTCGAGTTACTTCCCGCGCCCCAGGGTCTCGGACTCGCCGCGGGAGAGACTGCGACGAGCGTACTCGAACTCGCGGGAATCGAGGACATATGGACGAAGTCGAACGGACAGACACGTACGACGGTCAACTTCGCGAAGGCGACCTACAACGCACTCCTCGAAACCGCCGAGGCACGCGTTCCGCCCCACGCGAGAGAGGCACGTGAGGTGATCGAGTAATGAGCGCAGAAGCAGAATCAGAATCCGAGCAAGAAGAGGTCGGCTGTTACGCAGTCGTACAGGTACGTGGCGAGGTCAACATGAGCTCGGGTGTGAGAGACACACTCGACATGCTCAGCCTAGGAGACGTCAACAGCTGTACCATCAGACCCGCGACGGGGTCTGTCGAGGGGATGCTCCACAAGGTCAACGACTACGTCGCATACGGTACCCCGAGCGCCGAGACTGTCGCCGAGCTAGTCGAGACTAGAGGCGAGACCGAGGACGGAGACTCGGTTACTGACGGCTACATAGACGAGAACACCGAGTACTCATCTGTCGAGGAGTTCGCCGAGGCAGTCGTAGAAGGAGACACCGACCTCAAGGAGGCGGGTCTGAGAACACGTCTCGGACTCCATCCCCCAAGAGGCGGACACTCGGGAATAAAGAAGAGCTACAAGCAGGGTGGAGTCCTCGGAAGCCACGGTAACGAGATAGACGACCTACTCAGGAGGATGAGATAAGATGTCTAGAGACTCTAAGAAACGCGGACGCGGATCGAGAACACACGGCGGAGGTACTCAGAAGAACCGACGTGGAGGAGGAAACAGAGGTGGAAGAGGAGACGCTGGACGTGACAAACACGAGAAGTTCAGCCATCCCGACCTCGGAAAACACGGCTTCCAGCGACCCCAGAAGGTTCAGAAAGAGGTCGCGACAGCCGACATAGGCGAGATAGACCAGAAGGTCTACGAACTCGTCGACGAGGGAGTTATCGAGGAGACAGACGACGGCTACGAGGTAGACGCCGACGAGATAGGTGTCGACAAGATACTCGGCGGAGGACAGGTTCGTAACAGCCTCGTCGTCCGTGCCGACGACTTCTCCGACTCCGCCGTCGAGAAGATAGAGGAAGCCGGCGGTGAGGTCATAGAGACAGGTGAGTCGGAAGAAGACGAAGACAGCGAAGAAAACAAGAACTAAGGCGGAGACCGAAAACATAACCTAAAAGATGGGAGTAACAGACGCATTCGAACCGATCCTACTCAGGATGCCAAGCGTCGACGGACCCGACCGTCACGTTCCTTTCAAGAACAAGCTCTACTGGACGTTCGGCGTCCTCGTTCTCTACTTCGCTCTGACGAACGTGACTTTGTTCGGCGTGTCGAGTAGTAGCGACCTGTTTGGACAGTTCAGATCGATACTCGCGGGAGCACAGGGATCGATACTACATCTCGGAATTGGTCCCATAGTCACCGCGAGCATCGTCCTCCAGCTACTCAGCGGCGCCGACCTCATGCCCATCGACACTGAGACACCAAGGGGGCAGGCTCTCTACCAGGGGACACAGAAGTTCCTCGTAGTCGTGATGTCGGTAGTCACAGCTATACCGATGGTCTTCGGAGGCTTCCTCCAGCCTAGCCAGAAGATAGCCAGCACGCTTGGAATACCCGCCGCCGCGCTCTCGTGGATAATATTCGTCCAGGTCGTCTTAGGAGGTATACTCATACTCTTCTTCGACGAGATTATCTCGAAATGGGGAGTCGGAAGCGGTGTCGGTCTCTTCATTATAGCCGGAATATCCCAGCAGATGATAGGAGGAGTATTCGACTGGCATCTCGGTCAGGACGGTCTCCCGACGGGTATCATCTTCAGATGGTACTATATATTCTCGGGGCAGGCTGACCTCGGCTTCGCTCTCACGAGTACACAGGGAATACAGTTCCTCCTCATAAACGGAGGACAGATACTCTTCGTGCTCACGACGGTGATAATATTCGCAATAATCCTCTACGCCGAGTCGGTGAGGATAGAGATTCCACTATCACACTCCCGCGTCAAGGGTGCGCGAGGACAGTACCCCGTTAAGCTAATATACGCGAGCACCCTCCCGCTGATATTCGTGCGTGCAGTTCAAGCAAACGTCCAGATGGTGGGGCGCGTCCTCTACCAGCAGGGATTCCGGCCTGAGTGGTTCGCAGTCTATCCGTCGGGGTCGACACAGCCCACCTCGGGTCTGATGTACTACCTCACGCCGATACAGGCTCCGACCGACTGGATGTGGTGGCTCCCCGGAGGACCCACTCAGGCAGCCTGGAAGGTATTCCTACGTATGGGAATCGATGCTGTGGTTCTCGTAGGAGGCGGTGCTATGTTCGCTGTCTTCTGGGTCGAGACAGCCGACATGGGACCCGACGCAGTCGCACAGAAGATACAGAACTCAGGGATGGAGATACCCGGATTCCGGCGTAATGCAGGAGTCATAGAGAAGGTTATGGAACGTTACATACCACAGGTCACCGTCATAGGTGGTGCCCTAATGGGACTCCTCGCCGTTATGGCGAACATGCTCGGAACCATAGGAGGCGTCACCGGAACCGGACTCCTCATCACGGTATCAATCACCCACAAGCTCTACGAGGAGATAGCGGAGGAACAGCTCATGGAGATGCACCCGATGATGCGGAAGATGTTTGGATCGGAGGCGTGACCTCAGTAACACGGCTCACTCCGCCCGCGGTGTAGAGAGATTAGAAAGGTTTTAGAAAAGACAGCCCCAACTTGGTTATGTAACTGGAGTGTGAGGGTCCATAGCTCAGTCCGGTTAGAGCGCTCGGCTCATAACCGAGTGGTCGACGGTTCAAATCCGTCTGGACCCATGTGTTTTTCTCATACTTCGGGACTCAACTGAAACTGTAACTGTATTCATCGTCAATCAACCGAATCAAGGACCCTCTTCGAGCTTTACGACGTTGGTAGCGTCCTTATGTCCCTCGTAGTAGTAGACTTTCTCCGAGGGAATATACCTCACGACGCCTTTCTCGTCGCCCGCGGATATCTTCCAGCATCTCCTGCGCTCGTCGTAATGTATGTCGTCTCTGTCGCCGTGGTAGACCTTCGCCCCGTTGGGCGTCTCATAGACTAGCTTCGGCATACCGTATAAGACTCGTGATGATACGAAAGTCTTCGGCAGATACTTGGTTGGGAGACCGACTACTGTCTCTGACACTGACATGGAGACGGAAAGACAGAACCAGACGGGCTTCGACTGGCTCTCACTCGATGACGACGAGGAGGTCAACAAGGAGGTCAGCCGGCGTACCCAGGAGTCAGAGGACTCGGATACCAAGGACGAGATGACGAGACAGATACTCGAAGAGATAAGGAGGACGCGTAAGGCAGTCGAGTCGATCGACGAGAAGCTCTAAGCTAAGCTAAGCTAAGAAAGCTGTTCGCCTATCATGGCGTCGGCTTTACGTACGAAAGAGTCGATCTCTTCGGTGGGTATCGTCGCGCCCGCGGCTATGTCGTGCCCACCGCCACCTCCGTCGACCTCCGAGGCACATGACGACATCACGTCTGAGAGGTCGAGACCCTTTCTCACGAGACTCTGTGTCCCACGCGCGCTGACCTTTGTCTCGTCTTCGGCGTCAAGCCGATCTTCCTCGGAGTCGGCGAACGCGACCACAGGCATGCTCCGACTCACAGTCCCGAGAGAGTAGCTCATTCCCGCGATGATGCCGACTACCGTGTCACGTATCTCGCTCCTAGCGTCGAAGTACTGGAGGTTTTCGAGCTTAGTCACGCCGTTCGAGTCGACGAAATCGACGCCGTTCTTGAGGTTGCGTCTGTGGTTCCTCAGAAGCTCATGGGAGCGCAAGTAAGCCTCGTCCCTGTCGCCCTTACAGACAGCTAGTCCCGTCTCCGCCTCCCTGTACCTCGCCGTCGAGTTGAGGAGTGTCGAGAACTCGGTGGCGTCCCTCACCTCAGTACCGGGCTCCTCCTGGCTGAGTACGTATGTCTCGCCCACGAGACGGTCGATCTCGTCGGAGTCGACGCCGTTCGTGATACAGTGTTCCATCAGCGAGTTGGTGACCTTCTGTCTCTCGTCGTCGGAGAAGTCAGCCCACCGTCTCCAGTCTCCGTCGGCGCGTCTGAGACGGACTCCCATCTCCTCCAAGAAGTCGACGGCACCCGAACGTGAGTTGGTGATTCCTGGGAGATAGACATCGGTCGAGTACTCGAAGAGCCTCGGTAAGTCGCGCGTCTGTCTGCCGAAGAGGAGTAAGTCAGTCCTCTCCTCCAAGACACCCGCCTCGACGCCTTCTTTTACTATCTCACGGTTAGCCCCTGTGAGACGTCCCGACTTCGAGTCCTGCATGTCTCCGACCGCGCCGACAGCAGCGAGAGCCGCGAGATCCTTGGCGTCTTCACCTATGAGTGCGCGCGCGAGGATATACGATACCCCCGCGCCCGATATCTCCGAGGAGCCGTCTATTCCGAAGAGTAGAGGGTTGAGATGGTGCTCAAGACCGCCGTCGTCGGAGTCTTTCGCTGTCTGTGGCTGGTGGTGGTCAGCGATCACGGGGTCGAAGTCGCCTCGGCGTATCTCGTCTGTGAGTCCGCTCCCGAAGTCGGTAAATACGACAGTCGAGTAGCCGGCGTCCTCGATCTCGCGGAGATCGTTCTCGTCTAACTGCTTCGAGAACCACGTCTCGTGTTCGACCCCCGCACGGTCGAGTGCGAGCGAGGTGATACCCGCGCTGGCTAGACCGTCGGCGTCTATGTGTGAGATGAGGAGGAGGTCGTCGGACGAACTCAATATGTGGGAGGCGGAGTCCTCGGCACACTCAAGGAATCCGGCGTCTAGCTTAAGCTGAGATGAGAGTCCCGAACGCATTGAGGGCTCTTAGTCGGGAGAGGATAAAAATTATACTGGTACGTCTGTCTACTGCGAGTCGATGCCGAACGACTCACGGAGAACCTCGGGATTAGTCTCACCAGCGGTCACAGTTCTTCCGCCGACTACGTCGACAGTCACCGATGCGGGGGCAAAGACGGCGTCGTCTATCTCGTCAAAGCTACCCGCCTCGTCGAACACGTCGACGAAGGGCTCGCCGTAGTCGGGACTCGACGACGAGGCAAGGTCGGAGAAGACGTCCGAGTCGTCGGCTACACGGATATGAACCTCGCTGCCGTAGATTATACCGTCGTTGGTGGCTCCGACCGACTCTGTCTCGTCGGAGACGACGGGAGCGACAGGCGATCTCCCTGAGACAGTCTCGACCTTCGAGACATCGTAGCCGAGGGATTCGAGACGTAGGAGGGTGACCTCGGCGGATCTCGAAGCAGTCTGTACGACACCCGCCGTACTCGTAGACGGTGCGACGACTGCGAAGAGTGACTCGGTGGAGACACCGCATTCGTCGGCGATGTAGTCGAGCGACTTCGGACTCGGCAACGTCGAGGACTCGAGGCAGATAACACCGAACTCCTCGTCTACGGCTCCGTCGGAAAGGGCGCGCGCGGGTCCGCTCGCGAGAGCCCTGTATCCCTCGTGGTCTATATGCCATCCCGCGTGCTGTGACGTCAGAAGCGCTGTCTCGGGACTGTCTGTCCAGACGTCTACGTAGTTGAGAGGTGTACGCGTGCCGGCTTGAGTGACACCGTCTGTCTCGACATCGACTGAGAGGAGACCCGCCGCCGAGATGTCGGCGTAGTAGAGACCCGCCTCTATACCTCCCGCGGCGTCGACACCGAAGTCAAGAACCCTCGCACCGTTAGAGTAGTCGTGGACATCGACCGAGAGGCTGTCGGAGTACTCGACAGCGTCGTCTACCATCTCAAGAGCGTTCGCGTTGAGATCCATGTAGGAAGATTGTAGAAGAGACCTAAGCCGGTTTCGGTGGCTTTTTGTTTCTCAGAGGATTCTATTCACAAAAGGCAGTGGCTACCCCGTTCTGCGGGCAGTACCACACGCAGACAGTGTGTTTGCGTAAGCTTCGTAGAAGGCTTAAGCCGTACTACGGAGGTATCTAAATGAAGAAAGACACAGTACATACCGACCCAACGGTGTACAGTTCGGGAGGTGACTCCTGATGGCGAGCATAGAGGAGTCAGTCTCTGAGGCACTCGACGAGGCTCCCGACAGAAACTTCGTCGAGAGCGTCGATCTGGCTATAAACCTCAGGGATCTCGACCTGAGTCAGCCCGACAAACGCATAGACGAGGAAGTAGTCCTCCCCGCGGGAACAGGACGTGACATCAAGGTCGCAGTCATAGCTGACGGAGAGACCGCACTCCAGGCTGAGGAAGCAGCCGACGAAGTTCTGAGCCCCGACGACATAGAGGATCTCGGAGACGACGACGACGCAGCGAAGGACATCGCAGACGAGATGGACTTCTTCGTCGCAGAGACCGAGTTCATGGAGGACGTCGGACGTTATCTCGGTACGGTTCTAGGACCCAGAGGTAAGATGCCGACGCCTCTCACACCCGACGACGACGTAGTCGAGGAGGTTCAGCGTCTCAAGGGAACAGTCTCACTGCGTTCGGGTGACAGAAGGACTTTCCACACCGCAGTCGGCACAGAGGAGATGTCCGCCGACGAGATATCCGACAACATAAACGCAGTAATGCGTAGACTCACAGCTGAGCTCGAAAAGGGTCCCCTCAACATAGACCGCGTCTTCGTCAAGACGACTATGGGACCTTCCGTAGAGGTGGAGGTATAAAATGTCAACAACAGAGACAGAGACACAGACACAGACACAGACGGAGTCAGAAGCACTCACCGAGGAGGTGCCCGAGTGGAAGAGAAAGGAGGTCGAGAGGTTCAAGGAGCTTCTCGACGAGTACACCGCCGTGGGAGTCGTCAACGTCGAGGGGATCGGCTCGAAACAGTTCCAGCAGGTTCGTAAGAACCTCCACGGCTCCGCGAAGGTGCGTGTCGGACGTAACACTCTGATGAGACGCGCCCTCTCCGAGAAGGGTCTCGACGAGCTCGTCGAGTACGTCAACGGACAGTCGGGTCTTCTACTCACCGACTCGAACCCCTTCACCCTCTACAAGAAGATAGAGGAGTCGAAGAGTCCTGCGCCCCTCAAGGAGGGTCAGATAGCACCCAACGACATAGTCGTTCCCGAGGGCGACACCGGAATGGATCCCGGACCCTTCGTCGGAGACCTCCAGCAGGCGGGCGTCAACGCGCGCATAGAGGAGGGCTCTATAAAGGTCATCGAGGACAGCGTCGTGACAGAGGAGGGCGAGGAAGCCTCGGCACAGGTAGCCGAGGTTCTCCAGAAGATGGAGATATTCCCCGTTGAGGTGGGTGTCGATCTGCGTGCCGTCATAGACATAGAAGACGGTACAGTCTTCGAGCCCGACACACTCGACATCGACGAGGACGAGTACATCTCCGACCTCGAGTCCGCCGCAGCAGGTGCGTTCAACCTCGGAGTCAACGCGGGCATAGCCAACGAGACTACGGTGCGTCCGATGCTCTCGAAGGCGGGCGGAGAGGCACGCTCACTGGGTGTCGAGGCTGAGATCACCGAGCCCGGCGTGATAGAGGATCTCGTTGCACAGGCTGACTCGTCGCTCAGAGGAGTCGCGTCTGAGGTCGACGACGATGCGCTCCCTGAGGAGCTTCAGGGGGTCGAAGCCGACACGCCCGAGCCACAGGCTCAGGAAGAAGCCGAAGACGAAGAAGCTGAGGAAGAGACAGACGAAGAAGAACAGGAAGCCGAAGCCGAGGAGGACGACGAAGACGTCTCCGAGGGCATGGGCAACCTGTTCTAGATTAGAAAGAGTTTAAACAGTTCAGACCGAGAAAACAACAAGGAGTAGTATATAACACATGGAATACATCTACGCCGCCCTCGTTGTACACAACGCGGGCAACGAAGTCACGGAGGACAGCGTTACGGACGTACTAGAAGCCGCGGGAGTCGACGTCGATGAGAGCCGTGTCTCGGCTCTCGTCGCGGCTCTCGACGGGGTCAACATAGACGAAGCCGTCGAACAGGCAGCCGCCGCACCCGCAGCGGGCGCAGGCGGAGGTGCCGCAGCCGCAGGCGGAGAAGACGAGGAAGAAGAGGAAGCCGAAGCTGAGGAAGAGGAAGAAGAGGAGGAAGCCGAGGAAGAAGCAGAAGAGGACGCCGGAGAAGGTCTCGGCGAGCTCTTCGGTTAAGCTACGTTACAGCTCTTACTCGAATCTTACCTTAGATTTCCGAACCTGTTATACAGCGGTAGCTGTGTCTGTATTCTATGGACGACCGCGTACGCGAGCACGCAGAGATTCTGGTCGACTGGAGCACAGACGTACAGAGAGGAGACAACGTCGTAATCTCGGCTAGCGAGGGTGCCGACGACCTCGTAGTCGCCCTCAACGAGGAGATAGCGAAGAGAGGAGCCGAGCCGATAACGGTCTACTCGCCTAGCGAGGCTTCTCGGGCGTTTCTCACCAACTATGACGGCGAGTTCAGTCTTCCCGACCACAAGCTCGCGCTCTACGAGGAGGCGGACGTCGTTATAAGCATACGTTCGGGGGCGAACCTGAGGGCGATGAAGAACGTCCCGGGAGATCTCCTCGCTGAGAGGGCGAGGGCGATGGAGCCTGTGCGTGAGGAGAGGCTCTCGAAGAGATGGTGTCTCACACAGCATCCCACAAACGCCCACGCTCAGATGGCGGAGATGTCGCTCTCGGAGTACGAGGACTTCGTCTACTCCGCAGTTCTGAGAGACTGGGAGGAGGTCGAGGAAGAACAGGAGATACTCAAAGAGAGGCTCGACGACGCGAGCGAGGTCTACATAGAGGGCGAAGACACTGAAATACGTATGAGTGTCGACGGGATGAACGCCGTCAACTCGTGTGGGAGACACAACATGCCGAGCGGCGAGGTATTTACGGCTCCGGTCGTCGACTCGGTCGAGGGTGAGGTACTCTTCGACAAGCCTCTGATACACCAGGGGAGGAAGATGGAGGGTGTCAGTCTCAGGTTCGAGGAGGGCGATGTCGTCGAGTTCTCTGCGGAGAGAAACGAGGAGATACTCGAAGACATACTCACGACAGACGAGGGAGCTAGCAGGCTCGGAGAGCTCGGAATAGGTACCAACAGGGAGATTGACGTCTTCAGTAACAACATGCTGTTCGACGAGAAGATGGGCGACACCATACATATGGCTCTCGGGCGCGCGTACGACGACAACGTCGGAGAGGGGCGCGAACAGAACCAGAGCGCGGTTCACGTCGACATGATAAAGGACGTGAGTGACGGACGTATAGAGTTCGACGGCGAGGTCATACAGGAAAACGGAAGGTTCGTCTGGGAGGACGAGTAGACGGAGAAAACCATTTGGACGCCGAGATCCTACGGGCTGTATGTCGAAGACAGAGTACCTCAACGATGACAGACTCCTGCGTTACCTCGTCTATGCAGTCCTCGGTTCGCTCGCTGTGATACTCGGCTATGCCGCGGTCAAGATACTCCTTGCCGCAGTCATGGGTATACTCAAACTCGGCGTCGCAGTCGGCGTCTTAGCTCTGGTCGCGTGGATTGCCTACCGTCTACTCGTGTAATACTACAAATACAGAGTCTCTTGGTCGTGACGTGGGCTTTCTTCACACACCGCCGGTGGATTTATATATCACAATTTATAATAAAGACGTAGGTGGTGTGGTAATGAATGATATAGACTGCAGAAGCAAGGTCACCCTGATAGTCCACGACTGGTGTCTCGGCTGTTCGGAGACCGAAGAGGTATGGAAGTCACTCAGGAGTCGGCACGGATTCAGTTACGAGACCGTCGAGATATGTACGGAGTACGGGAGACATCTCGTAGACAAGTACGATATCACCGAGGTTCCAACGACGATAGTCGACGGTGAGAAGGTCGAGGGTGTCCCCGACGAAGAAAGGGCGACCGAGATGGTCAGACAGGTCTGTGAGGTGGATATGGAGGTAGAGGTTTAGCTATCCTAGCTACTACTACGTCTGATCGCTTCTGTAGTTGGGAGCCTCGTCAGTAATCATGACGTCGTGAGGATGGCTCTCCTCCTTTCCTGCACCTGTTATACGTACGAATCTCGCTTCTTCCTGCATCTCGTCTATGTCGGACGCGCCGACGTATCCCATTCCACTCTGGAGACCTCCGACTAGCTGGTGAATCTGACTACCGACAGAACCACGGTAGGGTATAGCACCCTCGATTCCCTCGGGGACGAACTCCTGGTCGGTGTCCTCCTTGAGGTATCTGTCAGTGGTCTCCTCTCCGGCGGTCATGGCTCCGACGCTTCCCATTCCTCTGTACTGCTTGTAACGTTTGCCCTGTACGGTTATCGTCCTACCCGGAGCCTCGTCGGTGCCCGCTAAGAGCGATCCCATCATCACGGCGTCGGCTCCCGCGGCGACAGCCTTGGCTATGTCGCCCGAGTACCGTATTCCGCCGTCGGCTATCACGGGTACTCCGTGTTCGGAGGCGACGTCGGCGACGTTCGAGATGGCTGTCATCTGGGGCATTCCCGAACCCGCGACGACCCTCGTCGTACAGATACTTCCGGGTCCGACGCCGACCTTGAGACCGTCGGCGAACTCCACGAGCTCCTCGGCTGCCTCAGACGTGGCTATGTTCCCGACTACGACGTCGGCGTCGACCTTCTGTTTTATCTCGCGCGCGCCCTCGACGACGTTCATGTTGTGGGCGTGTGCGGTGTCGACCATCAGGACGTCGGCACCCGCCTCGTCGAGCTTTAGGGCGCGGTCGGTCTTGAAAGGCGAGACAGCGGCGGCGACTGCGAGATGTCCGTCGTCGTCCCTCGTAGCGTCGGGATACTCACGTCTTCTGAGTATACTCCTCATCGTAATTATGCCCTCGACCGTCTCTCCGCCGTCCTCTACGACGGGAAGACGTTCGACGCCGTTCTCGTACATGAGTTCGAGCGCCTCGTCGGGATCTATGCCCTCGTCTACCGTGACGACATCACGCGTCATGACCTCGGTTATGCTCACGTCACCGCGTCCGGTGTCGGCAAAGGGTCGCAGGTCACGTTTGCTGACTATTCCGACGAGGTCTCCCGTGTCATCGAGAACGGGAAGTCCCGAAACATCCTCTGTCTCCATGAGACGTGTGGCGTCGTCGACCGAGGCGTCGGTCGTTATAGTGACTACGTCTCTCGTGATGAGACGGTCGCTGTCCTTGACCTTCCTTATCTCCTCAGCCTGCGAGTCGGCGCTCAGGTTCCTGTGGACGACACCGATTCCGCCCTCACGTGCCATCGCTATCGCCATGCCGCTCTCGGTCACAGTGTCCATCGCGGCACTGATTATAGGAGTCTCCATCTCTACGTTAACCGATACCCTGGTAGAAACGTCAGCTTCGTTGGGCTCGACAGTAGACTCGGAAGGACGTAGAAGAAGATCGTCGAAGGTGAGTCCCTCCTCGCAGTCGAGCTTGTCTCTGAAATCTGTCCCCATGTAACCTCAACGCGCCGACTTCTTAAAATGGTGTCGCTATCTTGTCCTGTCGGCTACACCATCGGGAGCTTCCTGTCACCTATCGAGTCGACCTCGTCACGTATACTGTCCGCCGCGCCCCTCAGAGCGTCCTTGGCGGGCGAGTCCAAGTCGCTCAGGACTATCGGCTCTCCCTCGTCGCCTCCCGTCCTGACGTTGGGATCTATGGGTATTCTTCCGACGAGTGGCACGTCAGCCTCATCGGCGAGCTTCTGACCCGCTCCCGATCCGAATATATCGTGGTGTCCTCCGCAGTCGGGACAGACGAACTCCGACATGTTCTCGACTATCCCGACGACGGGGACGTTGGTCTTCTCGAACATCTCAACTCCCTTACGCGAGTCGTCGAGAGAGACCGTCTGTGGCGTCGTAACTATCACAGCACCCGTGACGGGTATCGTCTGGGCTATCGTGAGCTGTGCGTCTCCGGTTCCGGGGGGCATGTCGACGACGAGGTAGTCGAGGTCGCCCCAGTTGACGTCGTTGAGAAGCTGTGTCAGAGCGTTGTGTACCATCGCGCCCCTCCAGACTACGGGTGTGTCCTGTCCCGTGAGGTATCCCATCGACATCACCTTTATTCCGCTTTTCTCGGGCGGTATGATCTTCTCGTCCTTGTCGACCCTCGGCTGGGCGTCGCTCCCTAGCATACGTGGGACGTTAGGTCCGTAGACGTCGGAGTCGAAGAGACCTACGGTGGCTCCGGCGTCGGAGAGCGCGGCGGCTAAGTTGACAGCGACTGTCGACTTTCCGACGCCTCCCTTCCCACTCGAAACCGCGATTACCTTGTCGACGTTAGGAAGTACCTCACTCTCCTCGTCCGCCGCCTCAGCCTCCGATGACCACTCGACCTGAAGACCTTCGAGACCCTCGACGTCGGAGAGAGCGTCGGTTATGTCGTCACGTAGCTCTTCCTTCATATCCGGAGCCGGGAGATTGACACGGAAATGTGCCGTCGAGCCGTCGAGACGGACGTTCTCGACCATCTCCAGACTGACTATGTCCTCACCTAGCTCGGGGTCGTTGACGTTTCTGAGTGCTTCAAGAACATCATCGCGTGAAGGAGTCATTACTTTCCCTTTCGTAAGGATTACCTTAAGAATTGTGTATCGTCTGACGTTTTGACCGTGGGGACTATACCCTCCGACGGTATAAGACGAGTATGGCGTTCCATTACCTCGACCTGAGGACATTCTGTTACGACACCGAGTCTGAGGATCGCGTCCTCTCTGCGCTCGACAGATTCCTGCCTCCGCGCGACGAGTACGACGACGAGATAAAGACAGGATACGAGGTGGAGAAGTCGGAGGCAGAGGGGCATTACGGCAACAAGATAAAGGTCTTCGAGACGCGCCTCGAACTCGCAGACGAGATACGTTACGTTATGAACAGGGTCAGGACTGCGGAGAGCTTCAGCAGGGTTCTGAGGGAGATGGAGGATCGCATAGACGACGACTGCTCGTTCTATGTCAGGTTCGACAAGCAGGCGGCGTACGAGGGCGAGATACGTCTCGGCGACGGGATAACCCTGATGGGGAAAGTCGAGGCATACCCCGCGAAGAAGGAAAACGCCGTCGAGACACTCAACGAGTACTTCTCGGAGTTCTGATCCCGTATGTCAGAGGCAGAAGACATAGACATAGACATAGACATAGATATAGATATGACAACCGAGAGAGGTCTCGTCGCCGAGGCGTCGGAACGTCTGTCTTCGTTGACACCGGGGACGACGGGAAACCTCAGCGTGAGAAACGACGACTACTTCTGTATAACTCCGACGGGGGTTAGATACGGCGAGGTCGAAGCCGAGGACGTTCCGGTCATGAACTCCGACGGCGAGAAGGTCAAAGGCGAACTCGAACCATCGAGCGAGACTCCTATGCACTCAGACGTCTACGAGGAGTTCGGAAGCCGAGCCGTCCTGCACCTACATTCTCCCGCGGCTACGACAGTCGGTGTTCTGCGCGAGGAGATACCGGCGGTTCATTACGCCGTAGGACTCGCAGGAGGAAGAGTGCCTCTCGCGGAGTACGCGACCTACGGCACTCCCGAACTCGGCGAAAACGTCGTCGAGGCGATGAAAGACGAAGACAGAGACGGATCGAAGGCGTGTGTAATCCCAAACCACGGTCTCGTAGTCAGGGGAGACGGAGTCGAGGAAGTCTTTGAGACCGCTGTAAACGTCGAGTTCACAGCCGAGGTCTACCTCCGCGCGAAAGCCGTGGGAGACCCCGTAGAGCTATCCGACGACGAGATCGAGAAAGTCATAGAGAAGTTCAAGGGACACGGGCAGTAGGTGGAGTCAGAGGAGGTCACGGACGTCCTCTACGAGGCAGACGGCGTCACCTATCTCTATGAACTCTGGTATTAGACGCTGTCCCTGAAGATACTGGGATATCTCGTAGCCGTCCCATCTCGCGGGCTTGTCGGGCTTACCCGGCTCGAATGCGAATCTGTTTCCGTGTAAAGCGGCGTTCCTGCACCATCTCAGGAACTGTACCTCGGGTTTCTGTGACAGCCTCTCGTCGTACTCCCTCGACTCCTTCACGAGTTCGTAAGACAGACCGAGGAAGCCGAGGGCGAGGTTGGTCGTCATCTCTTCGAGGAGGGCATCGTTTCGCTCTATCCTCTCGGCGAGTAGTGATACGTCTGCGGTGATGCTGTCGTCTCTCCTCCTCGGGAGGTCGACCTCCGCATCACTCGTGCCGCCGTCGCCGTTTCTGCCCCATCCTCTCTCGTAAACCCTTCTTAGACCGAAGACTCCTCCCTCGAAAGCCTCTATAAGGAGGTCGAGCTGTTTCTGTGTGTTCATTGTGTTCTACTTCTCGGTGGTCTAACTTCGGATTAGCGGTTCGTGTCATGTCACGTCACGTTAACTTGATGTAGGTACGCCGAGGAACACCATCCATGAGAACAGTCGACTGGAACGGCGAGAGAGACTGTGTCGAGATGGTCGACCAGACGCAGCTTCCGAGCGAGTACACGGAGTACTACGCGGAGACCGTCGACGAGCTCGTCGAGAGCATAGAGATTCTGCGTGTGAGAGGCGCGCCCGCACTCGGTGCCGCAGGCGGATTTGGAGTGGCTCTTTCGGCGACGAGACGGGCAGGGGAAGACAGAGACATAGAAGGTTTCAAACAGAAGGTGAGACATGACGCCGAGAGGATAGCCGAGGCGAGACCTACGGCTGTCAACCTCTCGAAAGGGGTCGACGAGGTTCTGACTGTCGTTGAGGACGCCGACTCAGTCGAAGACGCAGTAGAAAACGCCGTGGATGTCTCTAAACGTATCGCTGACGACGACATCGAGACTAACAAGCAGATAGGACGGAACGGCGCGGAGCTATTAGACGACGGTGACACTGTGATGACTCACTGTAACGCTGGTGCTCTCGCGACAGTCGACTGGGGAACCGCTCTCGGGGTAGTCTACTCGGCGCACAGCGAGGGTAAAGAGGTCGACGTCATAGCAAACGAGACACGTCCACTCAACCAGGGGTCACGTATCACGACAGTCGAACTCGAAGAGAGAGGGGTCGAAGTCTGTCTCATACCCGACAACGCTAGCGGTCTCGTTATTCAGGAGGGACACGTCGACGCCGTAGTAGTGGGTGCTGACAGGATAACCGTTAGAGGTGACACGACGACAGTCTTCAACAAGATAGGGACGTACAAACACGCTGTCGTAGCCGACAGACACGACGTCCCATTCTACGTCGCCGCGCCGACATCTACGATAGACACGGAGACAGACGCAGAAGACGTCGAGATAGAGGAACGCAACCCGGACGAGCTTCGTTATATCTACGGGACACAGAACGCCCCCGAGGACATCGACGTCTACAACCCCGCGTTCGACAGAACACCCGGTGAGCTCGTCGACGCAGTCGTGACCGAAGATGGTGTATTCGAGCCATCGGAGATCGAGGAGTATATTGATACGACGTCGACGGTATACTGACTGTATGAACCAGATATTCGCACCGTGGAGGATAGACTGGATAGAACGTGACGACAAGAACAAGAACGAGGAGATAGACGGCTGTGTCTTCTGTGAACTCCCCGAGATGGAGGACGACCGCGACAGCCTCATCTTACTCAGGAGCGAACACTCATTTGTCATACTCAACAACTACCCCTACAACCCGGGTCATCTCATGGTAGTCCCGTACCAGCACACGGGTAAGTACGACGAACTGAGAGACGAGGTTCTGCGTGACCACGCGAGACTCAAACAGCTGACCTTCGAGGCTGTGAGAGAAGGCTTAGACCCAGACGGATTCAACACAGGTCTCAACCTCGGACACGGAAGCGGCGGGTCGATAGACGACCACCTCCACACACACGTGGTTCCGAGATGGAAAGGTGACACTAACTTCATGCCTGCGACTAGCGACACTAAGGTCATAGTCGAGGCTATCGACGAGACCTATGAACGCCTCTACGACGCATTCAAGAGGATCGACGGAGTAGTAACTACGGATAAAGAGAATGAGTCATTGGTAGTCGACGAGTGGTAACTGCGCGGCTGTTATAAGTAGCTACAGTATATTGCAGCACAGCGGTTAACGGATAAGTATCAGTACGAGTATAAGTATAACGAGTATAAGTAGTAGCGGCGAACCGCTTTTTCCGGAGGCTCGCGCACTCCAGTACTCAGCGGTACGTGGGAGGGCTTATCTTCCGTGTTCGGAATGGGTACGGGAGGAACCCCTCCGCTGTGGCCGCCTTAAAGCTGAACTCAGGCTATGAACCCGAAGCTCAGTGGAATAGCTGTGTGTAAACGCAACCCAGTTTACGCCTGGATCTGTAGGAGAGAGGGAATAAGTGGTTTGGCGTTTAGTGACCACGGGCTGAACACGTCGTTGCCTTCGTGCTTACACCCTGGTTCTATCGAACCCATCTTCTATGGGCCGCCTAAGGAGCTTCTTTTTCAGGTGGGTTTCCGGCTTAGATGCTTTCAGCCGTTAACCCGAGGCGCGTAGCTGCCCGGCAGTGCCCTATCGGACAACCGGTTGACCAGTGGCGCCGTTGCTATGTTCCTCTCGTACTAATAGCAACTTCCCGTCAAGCTCCGAACACCCCCAGTAGTTAGCAACCGACCTGTCTCACGACGGTCTAAACCCAGCTCACGACGCCCTTTAATAGGCGAACAACCTCACCCTTGGCGGCTTCTGCACCGCCAGGATGGGCGGAACCGACATCGAGGTAGCAAGCCACCGGGTCGATATGTACTCTTGCCGGTGACGACTCTGTTATCCCTAAGGTAGCTTTTCTGTCATCTATGGCCCGCATCACGCAGGCTCATAGGTTCGCTAGACCCGCCTTTCGGCTCGCCGTCCCTCGTTGGGAAGGACAGCGTCAGACCGGCTTTTGCTCTTGCACTCTTATCCGGGTTCCTGTCCCGGATGAGCCGATCTTTGGGCACGCTCGATATACTTTCAAGCGTGTACCGCCCCAGTCAAACTGCCTACCTAATGATGTCTTCCTCCCGGAGTGAGGGCTGCGGTCTCCCGCGGGTAGTATTTCAAGGCTGCCTCGGTGGCGTGCTGGCGCACGTACCTGTGTAATGGCTCCTACCTATTCTGCACACGAGAGACCACAGCCCAACATCAGGCTGCAGTAAAGCTCTATAGGGTCTTCGCTTCCCCCTGGGGGTCCCCAGACTCCGCACTGGGATGTGAGTTTCACCGGGTCCAAGCTAGGGACAGTGAGGCCCTCGTTAATCCATTCATGCAAGCCGCCAATAAAGCGGCAAGGTACTACGCTACCTTAAGAGGGTCATAGTTACCCCCGCCGTTGACGGGTCCTTCGCCCTATTGTAATAGGTGTTCAGATACCCGCACTGAGCAGGATTCAGTGATCGTACGAGGCCTTGCGGCTTAGCGATCACCTATGTTGTTATTAGACAGTCGGAGCCTCTTAGTCTCTGAGATCTGCCTCGTGAAAGGCAGACACCCCTTCTCGCGAACTTACGGGGCTAAATTGCCGAATTCCCTTAGCTCGGTTCTCCCGACACGTCTAGGCCTTTCCAGCCAGGACACCTGTGTCGGATCTCGGTACGGTCTACCACTCGCCTTTTCACGGGCTCCAGGAATCGACCGGCTTTCGCCATAACCTCTTCACTCGCTTCCTGCCATTACGGCTTCCACGAGCTTCAAGGCTTAGACGACGCGACTGCGTCGCCCGGTCTATCCCGAAGCGTCGGCTTTTAGTGTGGTTAGGCGCAGGAATATTAACCTGCTTCCCCTTCGATCTGCTCGAATTACGGCAGACCTTAGGACCGGCTAACCCTCGGCTGATCAACATTGCCGAGGAACCCTTGTCCTTTCGACGGTCGAGGTTCTCACCCGACTTTCGCTGCTACTGCTACCAGGATTTTCTTCACAACGCGGTCCACGCGACCTCACGGCCGAGCTTCCATCCGCGCTGAGTGCTTGCCTACAAGTCCTTACGGACTCGTGGGTCTCGGTGGCAGGTTTAAGCCCCGTCCATTTTCGGGGCCGCAAACCTCGGCCGGTGAGCTATTACGCTGTCCTTAGAGGGTAGCTGCTTCTAAGCTTACCTCCCAGCTGTCTGTGGCTTGCGACACCCTTCAAATGACACTTAACCTGCACTTTGGGACCTTAACCCACGGCTGGGTTGTCTCCCTTACGGATCACAGGCTTACCCCGGCAATCCGAACTCCCTGCTTCGACGGCGTCTGTGGGTTCGGAGTTCGACAGGGGGTCTCTCCCTCTCGGGAGAGCATTCCCCAATCGGTAGCTCTACCCCACAGACTACCTCAGCAGAGGTAATGCTTCGACATTTTTCGGCAAGAACCAGCCGTCGCCGAGTTCGATGGGCCTTTCACCCCTACTCGTGAATCACGTGAGAGCTTTGTAAGGCATCATCACATGCGGGCCTCCACGTCGCTTTCGCAACGCTTCACCCTGTTCACGAGTAGATCACCCGGTTTCGGGTCGTGTTCCCATGACTCCCCGCGCTTGAACACGGCGGACCAGGCGCCCGAAGGCGCTACGTCCATGTTGGTTTCCCTGTGGCTTCCACCGTGAAGGTGTTAGCCTTGCCATAAGAACACATTCCCTGGCTCGTTTTTCAAAACGTACGACGGAACACCGGCGACTCCTCTCGTACTACGTCCTTGCGAACGGTTCCTTTGAGGAGAAGCACCTTTCGTGCTCCGCCGCTCTATAACCGTCTGATTTCAGGCTCTTTTGACCTCCCTTCTCGGGGTGCTTTTCAGCGTTCGCTCACGCTACTAATACGCTATCGGTCTCGAGGAGTATTTAGTCTTGGAAGATGATGTCTCCCAAATTCCCAAGGGATTTCCAACCCCTGGTACTCTGGAGCTGACTCACGGCGTACTCCGGTAGGTTTACGGGGCTTTCACCCTGTATCGCGCTCCGTTCCAGGAGACTTCAACCCGCGTTTCGGCCGATGATGGTCAGTCCGAACACCACATTGCTCGAAGGCTTCGGTTTGGACTATATCGTGTTCACTCGCGGTTACTAACGACATCTCGTTTGATTTCTTTTCCTGTCCCTACTAAGATGTTTCAGTTGGGGACGTTCCCCACCGCACAAGGCGGTTGCAAAGGGGATTCCCATTAGGAGATCCCAGGTTCCTAGGCTCCGTGCGCCTTCCCTGGGCTTATCGCAGCTTGGCACGTCCTTCATCGGCACTCGAGCCGAGCCATTCACCAGACGGCGTAGCAAAACGAATTCCTCTCGTTCCTACAAATCCAGTGTGCGTCTGGGTTGCGTTTACACACAGCTTCATAGCACTCCCGTGGAGCATCACGGTAAGCGCATCCACCCTTCCCGCCCGCGCTTTCACGGAGCGGTGCATCGATGTCTGCATTTTGGCTTGTACGTTGCCCCATATAAGGGCAACGTTTCAAACTCGCCGCAGTGGCGGTGATGGACTCAGAGGGATTTGAACCCTCGGCCTCCGCCTTGCAAAGGCGGCGCTCTGCCGCTGAGCTATGAGCCCGACAGATACGCGCTGTCGAGACGCGAGAACGGATGTGCAAAACACACCCGATCACGGTACAGATGAGTTAGCTCTGGTAGTTCTTAGGTGTCCGACAGGTGTCTTGTGTATAAGGTGCGCCCCTGTTACAGGGTCGCGATCGTTAGGAGGTGATCCAGGCGCAGATTCCCCTACGCCTACCTTGTTACGACTTAACCCCCCTTGCGGAATCCAGATTCGACCGTGTTAAACACACGGCCTCATCCGAACCCCACTCGGGTGGTTTGACGGGCGGTGTGTGCAAGGAGCAGGGACATATTCACCGCGCCTTTTTGAGGCGCGATTACTACGGAATCCAGCTTCATGAGGACGAGTTTCAGTCCTCAATCCGAACTACGACACAGTTTAAGGATTGGCTCCCCCTCTCGGGGTCGCGTCCCTCTGTCTGTGCCATTGTAGCCCGCGTGTTGCCCGGCCCATTCGGGGCATACTGACCTACCGTTG